>CAYSXF010000718.1:0-3220 GCA_964434815.1 uncultured Lentisphaeraceae bacterium | reverse complement strand
CCGGTCTGACGTTTGCGCGGGGTCTGCGGTCGATCCTGCGTCACGACCCGGATGTGATTCTCATCGGCGAAATCCGCGACTCGGAAACCGCGCAGATCGCGGTGCAGGCGTCATTGACCGGCCATCTGGTGTTTTCCACGCTGCACACCAACGACGCCCCCGGCGCGTTGACCCGGCTGGTGGATATGGGCGTCGAACCGTACCTAGTCGCCTCGGCGCTGGAGGCAGTGCTGGCGCAGCGCCTGGTGCGCGTGCTCTGCAAACACTGCCGCCAAGCGGATGACACGTCGTCCTCGCAGGAATTCAAGGCACAGGTCGGCATTCCCGGCGACACGGTCATTTATCGCTCGGTGGGGTGTCGTGAGTGCCGGCAAACCGGGTTTCATGGACGCCACGGTATTTTCGAATGGATGAATGCCGACGAGAACATCCACCAAATGATCCTGAAGCGTGTCTCGACCGATCAGATTCGCGCTGCCGCCCGCCGCGCCGGCATGCGCACCCTGGCGGAAGATGGCTGGCGCCTGGTGCGGCGCGGCATCACCACGTTTGATGAAGTTCTCAGCGTGACCACTGCCAAGGAAGTCGCCGCGAGTTCCAAAACGGAGCAAACAGAGACCCATGACTGACGACGGCAAGGTGGCTTGGGCTCTCCGCGCTCGGGGTCACTTTGCAGCCATTCGCTTGATCATTCTCCGGACGTTGACCCATGCCCACCTTCCACTATAAAGCATTGCAGACAAACGGCACGATGGCCGAAGGCCAGATCGATGCTGCCGGGCGTTCAGATGCCTTTCACCAGCTTGATGCGCGCGGCATGCGTGTGGTTGCGCTCGCCGAAACGGCGGTTCCCGGAGCCGGGTCAGCGACCGCTCTGCCTGCGGACTGGAACACCCTTGTGCGCGCCTTCAAGTCGGAGAAAATCTCGGCGCGCGTGTTGGAGAATTTCACGCGGCTGCTTTCCAATTTGCTGGCATCGGGCGTGCCGTTGAGCCGCGCGTTGACCATTCTGCACAGGGAGGCGGCAACACCCCTGGCTGCGGCCAAATGGCAGGAGCTGCACAGCCTGGTTGTTGACGGACTCTCGCTGGCCGCTGCCATGGCCAAAGCGCCCACTGTTTTTCCAAGCGTGTATGTCGCGATGGTCGATGCGGGCGAGACCGGCGGGTTTCTCGATGTGGTGTTGACACAGATTGCGGACTTCCAGTCGCGGGAAAAGGAGCTGCGTTCCAAAGTGTCAAGCGCCATGCTGTATCCGTGCATCTTGCTGACGCTCGCCTTCGCGGTTCTGGTATTCCTGCTCGTGTTTTTCATTCCGAATTTCGAGAAACTTTTCGCCGGTTTTGGCGGCGCGCTCCCGGTCATTACGCAATTGATCATCGGCGCCAGCACGATTGTCCGCTCCTATGGGTTGTTCGTCATGGCTGGTTTGGTCGTCGCTGGCCTGTTGGTTCGCCACTGGGTTTTCTCCCCGCATGGACGGCGCATCTGGGAAGGCTTGATTCTGCGCATACCTATGCTCGGCCCTCTGGTCGCGCAGTTTGCCATGGTGCGTTTCTGCAGGATGCTCGGCACGCTGCTGGCCGCAGGCGTGCCGCTGGTGCATGCGCTGCAGGTTGCCCGCCAGTCGCTGGGCAATCAGATCCTGGTGGACGCCGTCTCCTCCGCCATCACGCGCGTGCAGGAAGGGAGCCGTCTGGGACAGAGCTTGGCTGATTGCCAATCGCTCTTCCCGGGTTCCGTGGTGGAAATGGTGTCCGTCGCCGAGGAGAGCGGGCGGCTGGACGCCGAACTGGTGCGTGTCGCAGGCGTAACCGAGGGCGATCTGGACCGGCAGTTGCGAACCGCGGTGGCCTTTGCCGAACCGCTCATGCTATTTATTGTCGCCGGTTTCATCGGAGCGATTTTTATCGGCATGCTGCTCCCCATTTTCACACTTCAGGAATACATCAAATAGAGGAAGGCAATACCCATGATTACGAAACAGGAATTCACTCATCAACTCCCCCGCCGCCGGTCCACCAGGGGCTTTACACTGGTGGAGTTGCTGCTCGTGCTGGTGATTCTCGGCATTCTCGCAGGAATCGTGTTGCCCAAATTCTCCGGCACCAGCCAGCGCAGTCGCGTGGTCGCAGCACAAACGCAAATTTCGGCGTTCAAAACAGCGCTCGACGCCTTCGATGTCGACATGGGGTGCTATCCCAAAGGCAAGAACAGCCTCCTTGATTTAATGCAACGTCCGCGCGACGCGCAGAACTGGCATGGGCCGTACCTCCAGGGTGACATCATTCCCAAGGACCCTTGGGGCTTCGACTATAGCTATGAGTGCCCGGGGCGGCATAACCCTGATTCGTACGACATTCTTTCCGTGGGACCAGATGGACGCGCTGGAACTGAAGATGACATCTGCAACTGGACAATTAGGCGTTAGGCGCGGCTTCACCTTGATCGAACTCTGCCTGGTGCTGACGCTGCTGGCCGTTGCGGCGGCGCTGATTGCGCCGGCGCTTTCAAACTTCATGCGCAGCCGCACGCTGGATGCGGAGGCCCGCCGGATGCTGTCGCTGACGCGGGCCGCACAGAGCCGCGCGGTATCAGAAGGACTTCCCGTCCTGCTTTGGTTCGATGCGGAGCAGGCCACATATGGAATGGAAGAGGAAACACGACCGGAAGCAACGGACCCTCAAGCGATGCAGTTCACGTTGAATGACCGTTTACGACTGACGGTGAGGAATCCCTCGCCGTCGGCTACGCAGAAACACCATCTGCCGGCCATGCGTTTCATGCCCGACGGAAGCGTCGATGAAACGAGTCCTGCCGCCGTGCAACTGAGCGACGCTTCCGGACCGGCTTTGCTGTTGCAGCAAACACGCAACCGGATGAGTTACGAGATTCAGTATGCCAACTAAGCAAAATAACGCCGGATTCACACTGGCGGAAGTGCTGGCGGCACTGCTGCTCATGGCGATTGTCATCCCCGTGGCCATCGGCGCTCTGCGGGTGGCCAGCTTGTCAGGCGAAGTCGCCGAACGCAAGGCGGCTGCGGCGCGGATCGCGGACCGCGTGTTGAACGAGGCGGCTGTGACCACGCCGGCGGGCTCGTTTTCCACCAGCGGTGTTGTCACTGAAAACCGCCGTCCGTTCCGCTGGACGCTGCATCGGGAAACGTGGCCGGTCATCCTGACAAGCACATCAACCGTGCAAGTGCTGACTGCGAAGG
>CAYSXF010000717.1:0-3226 GCA_964434815.1 uncultured Lentisphaeraceae bacterium | reverse complement strand
AGATTTCTGCCTGTCTCGTGGGCTCGGAGATGTGTATAAGAGACAGGCGATTGCCTGCCGACAACCCTCCTGGCCGTCATAGGAGGCCAAAATCCGCTCTCGCAGGTCCAGCGATAGTGTTTTCATGCCCGGACACTACCAATAGCCACGCCTCATGGCTACAGTATTATTTAAACCGCTCTAACAGCCTGATGTGGAGGTGACGGCATGCAGGATGTTAATTTCTACAAAGCCTTCGATGAAGAAGCGGCGGCGATCCGGCGTCATCTCAAACCCGGCATGCGGGCGGATTTCACGTCCAAAACAATTCAGGAATGCGGCGAGCATTCCGTGCCCGCACGTGTGGTCAGCGTGCGCACGCAATCCCTTTTTCCGTCCGCCTGGAAACCAGGGTCCTTTGCGATTCTGACACGCAGCACCGGCAAGACGCTGGGCGTCTTCGGCGTCGGCCATATCGGATCGGAAATCGTCAAGATCGGCCAGGGCCTCGGCATGCGCGTGCTCCCCGTGGACATCGTGTATCAGACACTGGGATCCGGAAATCCAGTCGCTGCTGAAACTTGCCACCGATCCCCGCGTCATATGCACCCCGCACAATGCCTTCAACACCGCGGAGTCGGTCGAACGCAAGGCCGAACACAGCGTGCGCCAACTGGAAGCCTACCTGGCAACCGGCCGCTTCCTCTGGCCCGTGCCATAGACAGGCTGAAGGCCGAGGACTGTTCGAAAAGAGCGCATTCGATATTATTACAACACGTTATGCAGTTCTTTGTGCCCAACAGACAATGCTTCTTTCTTCTATACCCGTCGGCGTCTGAAGGCGGAGGGGGAGCGGCGCGTCTTGTGTTTGAAGAAACGGGAGAAGTAGTAGGGATCGTCAAAGCCCAATAGCGCGGCAATGTCTTTCACGGTGTGATTGGGATTGACCAACAGCGCGTTGGCCCGTTGAATCTTGAGATTCAGCCAGTATTGCTTTGGCGAGAGTCCCGTCTCCTTCTTGAAGCGCTTGCGCAGAGTGTCGTAGCCCATGCCCGCCGTCGCCGCCAAGCTGTGCAGATCGAACTTTACATTGCCTTCGTCCAACTCCGCATGCATACGGAACACCATCCGGCTGATCACGCTGCCGGGCTGACGCGGCGGGACCGCACGCTGGAGCGCATGAACTTCAAACAGCAGCGTGTGCAGGAGAAAACGCAGACGCTGGGGATCCGAGGACTCGCCGCCGAACCATAGGTCGAGAAGCTCGCGCCACGGCATGAGCAACGAGGCATGAATGCCGATCCGCGCAACCGCAGGGCCGTCCGGCAACAGTGGACCGAAGCGGGCCTGAGCCGTTGACGCGTCGAACAGAAGCCAGTATTCGCACCAAGGGCCTCCGATCGGGTCCAAGGCATGCCACTGTCCGGCCGGAATCCAAAGCAATGTGCCGGCTTCAAGCCGCACACGACGTCCGGGTTGCTGGCTGAAATGCGCGGAGCCTCGCGTGACGTAGGATAGAAAACCGTGCGGCAAGGTCCGCCCCCTCATGGTCGTTATCTCCGACGGCGCCACCGGCTCAATGCCGACCCCGTAGATCAGATCGGACGGCGCGGCGGTCGGCGACCACGAGGCGCGCGCTCGCGAGGAACGGCGGGCCAAAACATCCATCCTTTTGTCCATAAGCACCATGGCTTGACGGCGGGCAATTTTCTAAAATACGCCCACAAAGAATAACACAGGACCGGGGCAAGTCAACGCCGCCCCTGCCCTACATGGAGGACGTTGAGGAGAGGCGAGGAGAGAGACGACATGACGCGACGCGAACGACTGCTGACGGCCATTGCGGGAGGAACCCCGGATGTTGTGCCGGTGGCCCCGAACATCCATTGGCGATATGCGCAACGGCATTACAACCGCTATCACTGGCGGGACATCATTGAAATCCACCGCGACTTAGGCACCAGCGGATGTCACCGCCTGCCGATATCCATCGGACCGAACTCGGATTACGACAGCCGGTGGGGTATGGAGACGCGCGTTCTGGAACGGCAAGGGACGCAGATCGTTACCGAACGGCGGATTCGCACGCCAAAGGGCGATCTTTCCGCAGTGCATGCCATCGGTTTCGACCCGGCCGATCCCACGCTAGGCTTCCAGAAGGAGTATTTCGTCAAGGAGCCGAAAGACTGGGACATCGCCGAAGCCTATTGGCAGATGGAACTGGAGCAGGCCGGCATGCCCGAACACGCGCAGATCGACGAAGCGGTGGATCGCTTTGGCGAGGACGGCGCGGCGGGCACGATTAACAACAGTACCTTTGCTCGACTGTGTGGGATGCGCGGCATGACCGGCATGCTATACGATCTGGTCGATATCCCGGATCGCATGCACGCGCTGATGGACTTAGCCTGGCAGTACCGGGAGCGCGAGTTGCAGTCCTTCCTCGAGTCCAAGTCCGCGATGTACACGTACGACATCTGCTGGGCCACGGGTTCGAATATGAGTCCGGAGATGTTTCGGGAATGGCTGTTCGACGACCTCCGCCGCGTGTGCGCCAAGGTGCGTTCGGTCCCGGACAAGCACATCGGTTTTTACACGCTGGGGCGCATTCGCAAGGTGCTGGACCTGCTGGTCGAAGCCGGCCCGCACTTCATTTGCACGTTCGAGCAGAACGAGGGCGACATCACGCTGGCGGACGCCAAGCGCAAACTAGGCGCGAAGGTTTGCCTGGTCGGCAACTTCGATCCGCTGGTTTTGCAGAACGGCAGTCTGGATGACGCGCGCCGCGAAGCGCGGCGATGTCTGGACGAAGGCATGGCCGGCGGCGCCTATGTCATGAGCACGGGCGACGAAGTTCCCCCCACGACGAAGCCGGACAATTTGAAGGCAATGGTGGAAGTGGCCGAAAAGTTTGGGAGATACTAAAATGAAAATCGATCCGCGTTATCGGAAATCGTACCAGGAATTCGAACGCGCGCAGAAGCTTCTGCCGGGCGGCGTGACCCGCGCGCGTATTCCGCAGGTGCCGGGGCGATGTCCCGTGTACATGTCGCGCGCGGCGGGCGCTCACCTTTGGGACGTGGACGGCAACGAATACGTGGACTGGATGTCGGGCTACGGCTGCATCCTGTTGGGGCATCGTTGCCGCGAAGTGGACGAGGCTGCCATTCGCGCAATCGAAAAGGGCTTCATCATCTACCGGTGCTTCGTCGAGGTAACGCCCCATGTCGAGACGGTTCTGAAAATC
>CAYSXF010000716.1:0-3226 GCA_964434815.1 uncultured Lentisphaeraceae bacterium | reverse complement strand
GCTTCAAGCGAGAGCTGACACGCCTGGTCGAAGAGCATCGTGGCGATCGTTTCCTTGACGTCTTTGAACGCCATCGGCTGCGGCGGCTCTTTCTCCAGCAGACGAAACAGGTGCAGGCTGCGTCCGTCCAACTCGACCACGTCGCTGACCTCCCCTGGCTCCAGCGCGAAGAGTTTGCGCTCCACATCAGGCGGAAGATCGCCTTCCGACACCGGCTCAAAGACGCCGTAGTCGTTCCGGAACGAGTCGGAACAGGTCTCGACCGCCTCCATCCAGTTCATCCGGAAGTTGCTGATGTCCGACTTCATCCGCAGCAGATCAAGAAACAGGTCCGACTTGCCCACCCCATCCGGACGCACGTAACGGCAGATGTGCGACAAGCGCAAGGTCTCCGGCACAATGAACACGTCAGGGTGTTCGTCGAAATAACGGCGGACCTCTTCCTCGCCCGGCTGCGGCACGCCCTTGCGGACTGCCTTCATCAGTGCCCGTGCGCGCAAGGCTTCCTTGCTGCGCGCAAGACGGTCAGCTTCAGGAAGCTTGCCGTAAACCTCGGGCAGTTCCTTGATGTGCTGCTGCGCACGTTCGTCTGACGGCTCAGGGTATTTTTCGGCCGCCTCCTGACGGAACAGCTCGGCTTCAATCAGGTCTTCCTCTGCCCATTCGCGCAACTCCGCTTCGCCCGGTTCGCCGCCGTTCTCCCGCACGTATTTCCCATAACTGTCGCGCAAACGCGCCATCTCCTCGGCGATCTTCTCTTCCGTGATCGCAGCCCCGTTCACAGTCAATCCCATAAAACTCCTTCACGCATGAATCAAATCGAAGTTAAGGCTTAATCGCCACAAGCCGTACCGGCCCTAAAAGTCCAGAGTTTTGCACAGGCCACTGCCGCGCGTCAAATCCCTTATAACGGATATCGACGAAATTGATGTCTTGGAAAATGCGCCACGGCACCTGCCTCTCATCGAGATCGCGGATTCGGTTCGCGCCGAGATTGGTGACCTCAACCTCCAGCTCGTTCTTTCCAGCTTCTAGGCCTTGCGGCAGCAGCACGCGGTACGGCGTGAGGATCGCATGACCGACCTCAGCGCCGTTCAGCCGCACGCGGGCGCTCACCTCCACGCGCCCGAGGTCAAGAATGAGCGGCTTGCCCACGCATGCCTCCGGCGCTTCGAACGCCGTCTGGTACACAGCCGTGCCGCCGAAGCGCACGGTCTCGGGATCGCCGTTCGCAGTCCACGACGCCAGCGCCGCAGCCTCGTAAGCCTTGGGCAACTCAGGGCCGCCAGCTACAAAGCGCACCTGCCACGGGCCGTTGACTTCGAGCCGTTTTTCGCCCGGCCGCGCAAAGCAGTACTTCGGCCCCTCAACGGCGCGCGTATCGAACGTGCGCAACAATATCGACTCAGCAGGCTCGAGATAGAGCCGAACATCCGTCCCGCCTCCTGCGCCAGCCCGCGACTCAGCCACGCCAACGGCCCCGCTCAATGCGTCCATCGCCACGACAGACGACGCCGACACAGCCAGCCTGACCCAACCGTCCAGCGGCTTCGTGCCGTGGTTGACAATCAGATAGTGATACCCCCACTCGTGCTGCCGCCTGATGAAGCGCACGCCTTCCTGCACCCCTGCCAACTCGCGCCGCGCGCCGCACGCGCTCAAGGCCTCGTCGCCGCGACCAACATAGACCATGCCCTTGCCCACCGGCGCTCTTAACACGCCTTTCACTCCGGCATCCTTCAGCAGCACGCGCGCCTTCGCGACCGCGAGCTGCGCACGCTTCGCAGCCAGCCCGCCCCACCCCGGCACGTCCTCCGGCATCTTGTCGCAGAAGACCACGTTCGCGCCAGCCTCGGCAAACGCGATCAGTTTCTCAAATGTCGCAAAAGGCATGAGCCGGGTAGAGGGAACCATCAGCGCTTGGTACGTCGCGCCGTCCGCCGTCACAAGTTTTCCACCTGCCACATGCACGCGCTCCAGCAGCCGATCCGACACGTAGTCGAAGCCGATCCCCAGACGCCACAGCGACGCCGACGTGCGCCCCAGCGGCTGGTTGGTCATCCATGCCGAGTCGTGGACCGTCAACTGCCGCAGATAGGGTCCGTCCTCCTGCCAGAAATCGTGAATCGGCCAATAGAGCAGCACGTCGTTCGAAGGTTTTCCGGACTGCAAGACCGCCTGAGTGCGTGCGATGTATGCGTTGAGCAGCGGCGCATCATGCCAAATCGGATTGCGCGGATTCATCTCCGTCGATGCGTAGAAAAGCCAGCCGGGCCACACCGCGTCGTCCGCAGAAAAACAGGTGCCGTGATAGAAGAGATGGTTGATTCCGCTGAGAAACATGAGGTCCGCCAGGCACTTGATCTCCTCATGCGTCTCATGGAAGTGCTCCGCCAGCCACGTGCCAAACTCGGCGGACGCCAATTTTGTCCCCTTCACGTGCGCCGACGACGAGGCCATTTTCGAGATGAACGGGTTGCGGTCGGCTTTGCCGAAGTCAGCGTCGTAACGCGACACCAGCGGGTCCGCGCCGCCGTGGCCGAACATCTCGGTTTCGGGGATGTCCGCCAACGCGTACAAATCCAACAGATTCGCGGGTGCGCCGTGCGCCTCGTTCCGCGTCAGGATGCCGCGCTCACGGCACCACGACGTCCATTGCGGAAACACATCCTCCACCATGAGGTCGGACAGCGTCTCGCGGTAGTCGGCCTTCACGCGCGCCGCGCGGTCTGCGTCGCCGAGTCCGGCGAAAGCGGCCAGCTCGTCGGTCAGCTTATAGCCCCGCTTGCGCTCGAAGGCGGCAAGAAAGCCGTCGCTCCACGCCGTGCCGTAATACTCGTAAGAATCGTGATACATCGCGCGCGGCTTCGGGCCCTTGCCGTCAGCCGGAAAAACTTTCGTGAACGGCGCAAGATACTGCGCCATCGCCGCGGGATCGAACGGATTGATCATCAACCCTTTGCCGCCGGGGCTCGCCCGTTTGACAGCCGGGCCCTTCGCCGGTTCGGCGAACAGCGCCACCACTTTGACACCCTGCGCCTGCGGCTTCCAAGCGATCCGTCCCCGCGCATCAGCAAGCGGCATAAGATCGGCCGTCGCTCCGTCTGCGCCGACCGCCTGCAAGCCTCGCAGTGCCTGCCTGCGAAGCGTGCTGGTGAAAACTTCGCCGACACGCGTCTCATACACTTTGACGTCGAGCTTCCAGCCGCCGCGCTCGGGTGTCACC
>CAYSXF010000715.1:0-3237 GCA_964434815.1 uncultured Lentisphaeraceae bacterium | reverse complement strand
ACATCCGTGTTTCTCTTGGCGGACGTGCGGCGGAGGCTTTCTTCTACAAGGGCGGCGGCCGCTCGGTCGGCTACGAGCTCGGCAGCGGCAGTTACTGTCCGGTGATGTCGACCCACGAAGGTCTGTCTGGCACGCCGCTTCAAGAATGCGTCGTGGCCGCTCACATCCTCGTCAACGAGTTTCGCAAGGCGAATCCGGTCCAGAAGATGAACGTGGTGTTCCTCACGGACGGCGACGGATCCATGCTTCATCGTCATCAGACTGAAGCCGGATCGAAAGCCGCTGGATCCAGCTACATGGCTTCCAAGATGAAGGGCAACCTCGGCGGCTGCGAAGTCACTCTGAACGAAGGCTCTTATTCGTACGAGAATCTGATTCAGAATCTCCGCAAGGCGACCGGATCGACCGTCGTTGGATTCTTCATTCCGAATTGTCCTCAGCAGGCGATTCGATATGCCGAGCGCGCGATGGAATACACTGGCAAGGCGCAGTCGAATGCGATCGCTTGGAAAGATGCCCGCACGACCTATCGCAAAGACAACTGTCTGATCGTCAAGGGTGGATACGGCTTCGACGAGTATTATGTGCTGGCCACCGGCAAGGATCTGGACATCGACACGGAAGACGAGTTCGATACGGACTTCGAGGTCGTCGACATCAAGAAGTCTCAAGGCAAATTGGCCCGTGCCTTCACGGAATTCAACAACACGAAGCGCACTCAGCGCGTGATCCTCTCAAAATTCAGCCAGACGATCGCCTGAGGCGTATGCAAGTCGTTGATATTCAACAAGAAAATAGTTTCATTTTCTTGTGTACATTTGACAAAAACAGTTTAGAATAGTAGCATAGTTGAATACATTATGAAAAACGTGATCAAACAAACCATCGAAAAACTCCACGAACGCTCTCCCGGCCAAAACGTCTGGCAGCGCGACGTCATCGCCGACACGGCCCGATCCCTCGGCGCCTCGTGGACGGACATCAACGACAACCTGCTGGCCCCTCATGTTCGATGCGGCCGCGGTCAGTATGACATCTCGCGAGCCGGCTCAGCCCGATCCGTCGGCGCCATCAAGCCCGTGGCCGTCGAATCGGCCGCCGAAGCTCCCTCCGAGCCCTCGGCGAAGCCGGTCCAGACTCCGGCTGCGGTCTTCAAGCTCGCTCAGGCCGTCACCTCGACCATGAACGACGACGCTTACGTCCAGGACGTGGATCCGACCTTCGTCCGCTGGGGCGAGTACGACACGGTCCTCAAGGCCATTCAGTCCGGCCTGTTCTATCCGATCTACATTTCCGGTCTGTCCGGCAACGGTAAGACCACGATGGTCGAGCAGGCGTGTGCCAAGCTCAAGCGCGAGTACATTCGAGTCCAGATCTCGCCCGAGACGGACGAGGACGACCTGATCGGCGGCTTTCGCCTCCTCAACGGCGAGACGGTCTTCTGCAAGGGGCCGGTCCTCAAGGCGATGGAACGCGGGTGCATCCTGCTCATCGACGAGATCGATCGCGGCTCCAACAAGATCATGTGCCTACAAGGCATCCTCGAGGGCAAGCCGGTCCTCGTCAAGAAGACCGGTCAGGTAGTCCAGCCGGCGGCCGGCTTCAACGTCATCGCGACGGCCAACACCAAGGGCCGCGGATCCGAGGACGGTCGCTTCGCGGCCGCCACGATCATCGACGAGGCATTCCTCGAGCGCTTCGTAGCCACCATCGAGCAGCCCTATGCCGCTCAGGCCGTCGAACGCAAGATCGTCATCAAGCACATGGAGAAGTTCGGCAAGCTCGACGAGGACTTCGCGGATAAGCTCGTGGCTTGGTCCACGGTCATTCGCAAGACTTTCGAGTCCGAAGCGATCGAGGAAGTCATCTCGACTCGCCGCCTCTGTCACATCGCTCAGACCTTCGCGATCTTTGGCGACCGTGCCCGTTCGATCCAGCTGTGCATCGCGCGGTTCGATACGGACACTCGCAACGCGTTCCTCGACCTGTACTCCAAGCTCGACGCATCGATCGTTCCTCCGGCTCCGGCCGCTGAAGCGGCTCCGGCTGCGACCACGAACGAAGCTCCGTTCTGAGTCGTAAAATAGCGACGCTTGGTGGTGTACAAACGCCTCCGAGCAGTTTAGAATGATCTCTCTTGGTTGCGGTAAGGCCTGGCAGCCAAGAGAAAAACAAACAGACAGGTCGATGACAACAAAACAACACAATGAAAAACGCAACCAAAACGCTTAGCAAATACCTGAAACAGACCACTCAGCCGGCCGCCCTCTTGACGGTCCTGCGCGAAGGTGCTGAACCCACGGCTCGTGAGATTCGTGCGGCTGGTATCGCTAATCCGTCGGCCGTCGTGCACACGCTGCGCAGTGCTGGCTTTCGAATCTTCTCGAATCCTCGCTCCGGTGGTGCTAAGTACCGCCTCTACGTCAAGAAGAACTAATCCTTGACAAACGACTCTGGTGCCGGATCCGCTCGATCACGGCTGGATCTGGCACCGAGTCTCAATTTTTATGAGCGAAATGACAACAAGATCGAATATCACAGGCGTTAAGTACGATGCCGGCAAGCCCCAATACGGGCTCTTTCCTCCGTTCGCTCTGGATGAGATTGCCAAGGTCCTGACCTATGGCGCCAACAAGTATACGCCAAACAACTGGAGGCACGTTGAGAATTCCTCCAAGCGTTACTTCGATGCGGCTCAACGACACATGTGGGCCATCGCTCGAGGCGAAGTCAACGATCCTGAATCTGGCTTTCCTCATGCGGCTCACGCGGCAACGTGCCTCTTATTCCTGATGGAATATCAAATGGGCACATCACAAAAGACGGTAGACTTTCTTAAATCCACAACCAAATAAATCATCATGCTTAAACTATCCAAATTCACGGTCGACGTTCTGAAGAACTTCGCCTCCATCAATCCCAACCTCGTGATCAAGGAGGGCTCGACCTTCTCGACGATCGCTGAGGCAAAAAACATCATGGCGTCCGTCACGGTCCCCGAGAACTTCTCTCGTACCTTTGGTGTGTACGACCTGAACGAGTTCATCGCCGCGCTGAGCCTTCTGGAAGATCCGACGATCGACCTGCTGGAAGACTCGGCGATCCTCTCGAACGACTCCACGACGGTCAAGTACCGCTTCGCGAATCCGACCGTCCTGACCACTCCGTCCAAGGAGATCAAGATGCCCTCGACCGACGTGACCGTCAAGCTCACCAACGACCTGCTCGGCAAGGTCC
>CAYSXF010000714.1:0-3241 GCA_964434815.1 uncultured Lentisphaeraceae bacterium | reverse complement strand
TTATCTCCCTGAAGATCCTCCTTATGAAATCCCACGACCATCTCGCAAAAGACCCTGTCATGGCCCGGCTGATCGAGCGCTTGGGCAAGTTGCGCGTCAAAGCCTCCCCGCAAGCGCCTTACGAAGCCCTCTGCGAGGCGGTCATCTACCAGCAGCTCCACGGCAAAGCCGCCGCCACGATCTTTGGACGCGTCGTCGACCAGATCGGCGACGGCGCGTTCCCAACGCCGCAACGCATATCCGACGCCTCCGACGAAGCGCTGCGAGCCGCGGGCCTCTCGCGCAACAAAGCAGCCTCGCTGCGCGACATCGCGCGTCATGCGCTGGACGGTCGCCTGCCCTCGCTCGCGGAATGCGCGAAGCTGAGCGACGACGCGCTCATCGAGCGGCTCACCGACATCCGCGGCATCGGCCGCTGGACTGTCGAAATGTTCCTGATGTTCAACCTCGGCCGACCGGACGTCCTGCCCGTAGACGACCTCGGCGTGCGCAAAGGGTATCAGGCCGCCACGGCCTCAAGCGCGATGCCCGCGCCCAAAGCGCTGGCCGACATCGGCCGGCGCTGGTCGCCTTACCGGACCCTGGCAGCCCTCTATCTCTGGCGCGCGGCTGACGCGACCTCTTAGAAATAGAAAGAAGGGTGCCGCATGCTTCTCAGGTCCGTCGACCCTTAAAACATGCGGCACCCATGTGTTCAACTCTTTCGAAGAGCGGCCTTAGCCGATAGCCTTACTGCCCTTCTCGCCGGTGCGGATCCGGATCGCCTGTTCCAAGTCCAGGACGAAAATCTTCCCGTCGCCGACCTGACCCGTGCGAGCCCCGCCTTCGACGGCCTCGACGGCCGCATTGACGAACTCGTCGTTCACGGCAATCTCCAGCTTGACTTTCCGCAACAGGCTGCCCGCCTCTGTGTGGCTGCGGTAGACCTGAGCGATGCCCTTCTGGCGGCCGCGGCCCATGACGTTGGAGACGGTGACCAGGTGAATCTCCTTCGCAGTCAGACGGTCCAGAACCTCGTCCATGCGATCCGGTTGAATGATGGCTACGATGTATTTCATGATCAAATTCCTTTCTTTGTTTCTTACGCGTTAGTCAAGGACGGTGTAACCGGTCTCGCGGTGATCGGTCAGATCCAGGCCGATGCGTTCCGCTTGTTCAGGAGCCCGCAGGCCCAGCACGGCGTCCACGATCTTGAGGATGATGAAGCTCATCACGCCCGAGTAGACGAGGGTCACCATCACGGCCTTGAACTGGATCCAGAGCAGGGCCGGGTTTCCGTAGAACAGCCCGTTGGCGCCGCCGCTGTTCACTGCGGTCGTAGCGAACAGCCCGGTCGCGAGAGCGCCCCAGATACCGCCGATTCCGTGCACGCCGAACGCGTCAAGAGAATCGTCGTAACCCAGAAGCGGCTTGACCACGGTAACGAACAGGAAGCAGACGATGCCCGCACCCGCGCCGACCGCAATCGCACCGCCAGCGGTGACGAAGCCAGCAGCCGGAGTGATCGCAACCAGGCCCGCCACCGCGCCGGAAATAATGCCCAGCACAGTGACATGTTTGTTCTTGATCAGATCCATGACGGACCAGGCCAGAGCCGCCACCGCTGTCGCCACATGGGTCGCCAGGAAAGCGCTGCCCGCCAACCCGTTGGCAGCCAAAGCGCTGCCCGCGTTGAAGCCGAACCAGCCGAACCACAGCAGGGAAGCGCCCATGACCGCGAACGGCAGGTTATGCGGCGGAGACAGCTTGTTCGGATAGCCAAGCCTCTTTCCCATAACGAGCGCACACACTAACGCGGCGATACCCGCATTGATATGCACGACCGTGCCGCCTGCGAAGTCCAACGCACCCATCGTGCGCAGGAATCCGCCCATGCCCCACACCCAGTGCGCCAGAGGATCGTAGACGAAGGTCGCCCACAGCAGGGAGAAGAGCGCAAAGGCCGCGAACTTCATCCGCTCCGCAAACGCGCCTACGATCAAAGCGGGCGTGATGATGGCGAACATCATCTGGAACAGCATGAAGACCGAGTGCGGAATTGTTCCCGCATAGTCCGCATTAGGCTCCGCGCCCACGTGGCTGAGCATCGCCCAGCTCAGGTTCCCGATGAACCCCTTCACGTCAGGCCCGAAGGCCAAGCTGTATCCGAACACCACCCACTGCACCGTGATCAAACAGGCCAGGAAGAAACATTGCATGAGGATCGACAGCACATTCTTCCTGCGCACCAATCCGCCATAGAACAGCGCCAGTCCGGGGATGGTCATCAGCAGCACCAGCGCCGTGCTGACCAACACCCACGCGGTATCGCCCGAGTTCACCACCGCCGCCGCGGCGGGAGCCGCCGCAGGCGCCGCCACCACAGCCGCCGCCGCAGGCGCGGCTACAACCGCTGCGGTGTCGGCCCAAGTGTTTGTCGCTGCTGTCAGCGCAACACCCGCTATCAGACCAATGACTTTGAGTCTGCTGTGCATTCCATTCATGACGTGTCTCTCCTAGTAAAAGCACCCTCAATCGGGCACCAGATTTATACTCACTACCAAACGTTGATTCACACGTTCTGGCGTAGATAACGCATTTACTAGGCCAACTCGGAAAAACACGTCAATATCGGGGATTTTCACCAATAATCAATGAGAAACAGGGCAATAATGAACCCGAACACGGGTCGCCGCGCCGAAGTCGTCGATCACGAACGCCGCGCTTGAAAGAAATGAGACATTTTTGTCATTTTATTGTAGCGACTCACTTTCAACAGGCTTGTTGCGCCATAAATATTCAAATTTGTCAGTTCAATTGCGCACTCGCCACAGGGTGCCCATCAGGCATGTTTTCTCGCCCGGCACCTCGGCTTGGTAGTAGACGGTCAAAATTGATCCGTCGGGCAATTCGGTTGAAGCGGGATACCCGAGGTCGCCGTTGAAGTGCCCCGCCAGCTTGATTTCGTTCGCCACATCCCACGTGCGCCCTGCGTCGTCGCTCAGGCAAGCATACTCGCCGAAGGCGCCGAAACGGCGCCCGTACACCGTCAACAACTTGCCGCTGCCGAGACGGATCAGATGCGGGGGAAGTCCCGCCAGCCTTGTCGGCTGCATCACCGTCCACGTCTTGCCGCCGTCGCCGCTCTCCGCCTGGCGCAGGCAGCCGTCCTTGCCCTCATACCGGACCAGAGCCACGATGCGCCCGTCCGGCGTTTCCACCGCGTGCGGCTCATGGAAATCAGCCATCCGCTCGCCCTCCC
>CAYSXF010000713.1:0-3242 GCA_964434815.1 uncultured Lentisphaeraceae bacterium | reverse complement strand
CGTGGCAGGCCTTGCCGGGCGGTGCCAGTCGCTTGCGCTTGGTGGCAGCCGCCCGCATCCGGAGCGGTACGGTCACCGTCGCGAGTTTGCCGCAGCGGATCTTGTCGGCCAGCGCACCGGACGCCGCGTCGCAAGCTCCTTGCGTGCCGGATGCGTTCGCCGCCGTTTTCACTTTCCCAGTGTGGCAGCCGCGCCGCTTCGCGCCGACGGCTGCCACGCGCATTGCCACGTGCTCACACTCGCGGCGCGTGCGTGCGCACGCCATACCGGCTCCGGAACCGGCCTGCCACGCGGCGTTGCGGACTGATAATCAGGAGCGCACGCGTGGCAGGCCTTGCCGGGCGGTGCCAGTCGCTTGCGCTTGGTGGCAGCCGCCCGCATCCGGACCGGTACGGTCGCCGCCGCGAGTTTGCCGCAGAGGCATCTTGGCGGCCAGCGCACCGGACGCCGCGTCGCAGGCTCCTTGCGTACCGGATGCGTTCGCCGCCGTTTTCATGTCCCCAGTGTGGCAGCCGCGCTGCCTTGCGCCGACGGCTGCCACCGACACGGTCACGGGCTCGCACTCGCGGCGCGTGCGTGCGCACGCCATACCGGCTCCGGAACCGGCCTGCCGCGCGGCGTTGCGGGATGATAAGACCTGGCGCACTCGTGGCAGGCCTTGCCGGGCGGTGCCAGTCGCTTGCGCTTGGTGGCAGCCGCCCGCATCCGGAGCGGTACGGTCACCGCCGCTCGTTTGCCGCAGCGGCATCTTGTCGGCCAGCGCACCTTTACGCCGCGTCGCAAGCTCCTAGCGTGCCGGATGCGCTCGCCGCCGCATTTCACGTCCCCAGTGTGGCAGCCGCGCCGCTTCGCGCTGACGGCTGCCACGCGCATTGCCACGGGCTCACACGCGCGGCGCGTGCAAAAGCACGCCATACGGGACGGCAACGGTTCCCGCACGGTCGTTTCGGGATGATAAAACCCAGCGCCCGTGTGGCAGCCGTTGGCCGTACCGTACGGTCGCCGCCGCTTGTTTGCCGCAGAGGAATAACATCGGCCAGCGCGTCGGAACCCCGAAAGTCGCGAGCGACCAAGCGGCAGGCCGTTTCGGATTCCGAAGCGCACGCCGACGTTTTCATATTCCCGGTGTGGCAGCCGCGCCGCATCGCGCTGACGGCTGCCACGGGCATTGCCACGGGCTCACACGCGCGGCGCTGCTTCGCATCCATACGGTACGGCAACGGTTCCCGCACGGCCGTTACGGGATGATAAAACCCAGCGCCCGTGTGGCAGCCGTTAACCGTACCGTACGGTCGCCGCCGCGAGTTTGCCGCAGAGGAATCACGCCGGCCAGCGCGTCGGAACCCCGAAAGTCGCGAGCGACCAAGCGGCCAGCCGTTTCGGATTCCGAAGCGCACGCCGACGTTTTCATGTCCCCAGTGTGGCAACCGCGCCGCTACGCGCAGACGGCTGCCACGCAACCGGGCCGCGGGCGGCGGCAGCCGGGACGTCGGGGCGCGGTCTTTGCGCGTGGATACACGCCCCAGCCCGCACGCCCGCCGTCCTTCCGACCGCCGCCACGCCGCGCCACGACCAGCGTCAATGTATGCTGCCGCGCCAGTTAAGCGCGGGCGGCCTCGCTCGCGCATTCGCGCCCCGACGCGCCACGGGCGGGCTAGTCCGCAACCCTCCCGCGAGTGACGCTAACGGGGGCGAAGGCCGCTCACTCGATAACAAATACACGCCGCCCAAGTAGGCGGCTGTGCCAACATCACCCGCGTTCCCGTCACGCGGGATTCCGCTTCGCGGCAACCCTGCGGGGCGTGGCAGGTGTAGCAACTTACCGTTTCACGCGAAGTTGCTACACCGTCCGTTTTTCCATGTGGCAGCCCCCGCGCCCCCTCGCGCAAGGCGACGGCTGCCACACGTTCCAGCCAAGCCTGGCAACGCGTGGCAGCCGTTGTGGCAGGCCTCGTGGCAGCTCACCTTGGGAGGGTCGCGACGCTTTCCGCGTCAGTCGCCGCCGGTTCGGCGTCGACCGTCTTCTCTGTCCCGCGCTCGCGGGCCGCGCGGACCGCCTCCATGATCCGCGCGAACTCGGCCGCGTTCTCGATCTTCACCACCCCGGCCACTCCGGACACGTTCACGTTGGTGTTCTGGTTGATCTCCAGTTTAAGCGGCGAGTCCAGTCCCAGGCTCTTTTCCATCGCGTCAAGCGCGTGGAGCCGGTCGGCCATGTTCCGCCCGTGCTCGGCGATGTACTTGCGCTTGTCGAGAATATAGGCCCGGTCCACGCCCATGCGCTCGACCGACTCGTCGCGCAGATACCTGATCCGCGCGCGGACCGACAGGTCGCGCAGCAGCCGCGCCGCCGAAGCGGACGCGGCGTCCCGGTCGGTCGCGCCGAACGCGCGGCAGTACGCCTCGGTGTTGTTGCCCCAGCACTCGCCGGCGATCTCCTGGCAAAAGGTCTCGCGCTTGCGAGAGCGGAGCGGCTGCGCGGAGGGGGCGAAAGCCTTGTCCTTGTCGAACAGGTCTGGCACGGGTGTCTTCATAGTCCACTCATACCAAATCGCCTGCGGCGTTCGCAACATAAATAATGATTGTGTGAGACACATTGACATAATCAAATAGCGTGTGCTATTTTAGTCTCAACTGAAAGGGAAAGAAAGGAAAGGAATCTTATGAGACCTGCCGGCTTTCAGGACAGACTGCTGACCATAGCCGAGGTAGCGGCGATCCTGCGCGTGACCACCCGGACCGTCTATAACTGGGCGAGGCGGGGAATCCTGCGCCCCGTCAGACTCCCCGGACGGCCGCGCGCGATCGGCTACCTCGAAAGCGAGATCCGCAGCCTTCTCGCGGCCGGGGGCTAGCGTATGTCCAACGCGCCTTTCACAGGACGCTGGTCGCCCGTGCCGGTGCAGGCGGCGTTCGACCTCGCCAGGTCGGAAGGCCCCGCCGTTGTGCTCGTCTGGTTGTCCATGCTGAGCGACGCGATACAGAACAAGACGTGGCAGACCTCGCGCACGGTCGCGGAAATCGCCGCCGACACGGGGCTCACGCGGAACACCATCACCAGGGCGCAGGCCCGCCTGACCGAGGCCGGATACGCCACCGCCC
The DNA here is from genome assembly GCA_964434815.1 of uncultured Lentisphaeraceae bacterium. Classification (GTDB taxonomy): domain Bacteria; phylum Verrucomicrobiota; class Kiritimatiellia; order RFP12; family UBA1067; genus CAYSXF01. The sequence continues at coordinate 140 of CAYSXF010000713.1, read as the reverse complement.
TTGCGGGCGGCGGAAGAACCCGCCGCAAAACGACGTTCGCGATGACGCCTCTCGCCAACTTCAGCGGCAAGCCGGCCGAACTCCCAGATTCAAAGCCTTCCAAACCGATAGGAAACTGGTAATGCAGACACCACACAAAC
>CAYSXF010000712.1:0-3247 GCA_964434815.1 uncultured Lentisphaeraceae bacterium | reverse complement strand
AACCGTCCACTTATGCCAACTACAAAGTGTCTACTTTTGATTTCACCCCGACACGCCGGTCGTTTTTTCTTGGCCCTCAACGCGTCCTGTATTAATCTTCCGGACATGAACACTTCTTCGAACCCTTTGAGAATCGGCGTGCTGGGTTCCGGTTCCGGCTCCAACATGCAGTCGGTGCTGGACGCGATCCGTGACGGAAAGCTGAACGCCGAGCTGCGGCTTGTGCTGTCGGACGTGCCGGACGCGAAGATCCTCGACAGGGCGCGCGCGCACAACATACCCGGCGCGTGGCTCGACTGCGCCCCGTTCAAAACCAAGCTGGACGGCGAAGCCGAACAGCGCTGCATCGCGATGCTCAGGGAGCGCGGCGTGGACACTGTGGTGCTTGCCGGTTTCATGCGCATCGTGAAGCCGGGCCTGCTGAAAGCCTTCCCCCATCGCGTCCTGAACATCCATCCCGCGCTGCTCCCGGCCTTTCCCGGCCTCCACGGTTGGACGCAGGCGCTGGACTATGGCGCAAAGGTGGCCGGCTGCACCGTGCACTTCGTGGACGAGGGCACAGACACCGGCCCGATCATCATCCAACGCGCCGTGCCCGTGCTCACCGGCGACACTCCAGAGACACTGCATGCGCGCATCCAAGTCGAAGAGCATCAGGCTTACCCGGAGGCCCTGCGGCTGCTCTCCGAAGGCCGCCTGCGTCTCGCTGGCCGCCGCGTAGACATCCTTTGAGAACAAAAAAAGAAGCCGGATCGCTCCGGCCTCTTTTTTCTCTGTGCGACTAAGCGGCACGCGCTAGTTGGACGCGGCAGGCGCCTCGGGTTCAGGCGATGCGGCCGTCGCCTCAACCGGTTTCTCTGCCTCAGGCTCAGCCGCTGGAGCAACCTCGTCAGCACTCGCTTGAACAGCCGCTTCCGCAACCGGTGCGGCCGCCTCGCTCGGCGCTGCCGCAGGCTGTGCGACCGGAGGAGCAACGACGGAGTCGGCGCGACGCGCACCGCCATGCTGCTGCGGCCCCGCTCCCCCGGCCTGCTTCTCTCCCTGGAGGAAGCGAAACGCGGGAAACTCGAGCGGCGCGCTCAGCACGTCGTTGTAGTACTCGATGACATGGCCCTTCTCGACCAGCCACGCGAGCTGCACGAGCGTCTCCTTCATCTTGGCTTCGTCCGTGCCCGCCAGGCCAGCCACCAGTTCCGCCTTCGTGCAGGCCGCGTGGTCTTGCACGTAGGTCAGCACATCGCGAAGCTCCTTCACCGCATGCGTGGGATCCAGCACCACGGCAGCCTTGAGCATGACGAAGTCCTGCCCCTTCGAATCGTTCACGCGGAACAGATACAAGTTGCGGTGGCGGAAAGCCCCGCGCAGCGCAAAGAAGAGCGACGCGGGGAAGCGGCGTTCGCGGTTCAGCGTGTCTTTCAGCGCGAAATAGAGCGGCCGGCTCGTGGTCTGCATGGCGACCGCCGCCGTGCAGATCAGATGGCGCACGTTCGAGATCTGCTCAGGCAGAATCTCGCGCATGAACACCAGTTCCGCGACATCGCGCTCCATGGGCGGCGCTTTCGGAGCGGGCTCCGACTCTACGGGCTCTGCCACCGGGGCCGCCCCGTCCGCAGGCGCGGAAACAGGTTCGGCGACTGTCGGCATCGCGCCTTTGCGGCGATAAATCTTCTTGCGGGTGCACTGCTGGCGCCACTTCTCGATGGCTTCCGGCTCGCGCACGGTCTCGATACGTGCCCGGTAGTTCTCCTCGGTCATGCTCGGGTACTTGGTCCGGAGCATCTCGTGCACTTTGGAGTTGAAGCTGTGATGGTTCGGCGGCCCGAGCAGCTCGCCGCTCAACCCGCACCGCGCCACAACGACGAACGCGCCGCTCGGCGGCTCGCAGTCGACCTCTTCCACATCGAAGAAATCATCCATGTGCCGGTTCACGAGGTGCGCGCGGATCTCCTCTTCGGAAAGCGCGGGCAGCCCGCACACTTTGCACTGGAACAGCGGGAGCTGCTGATCCTTCAGCGGCTCGACGCGGATGAGGCATGAAGCGGGGTTGTCAAGGAAAAGCCAGGCGATATCGCGAAGCGGAAACGCGCGGTGCGAGGTCTGGATGCGGCGGATTACCGCGCCCAGCGCCTTCTGCTCCGGCAACACGCGGATCTCGATCGGCAGCGGCGGATATTCGGGACGCGGCGGACGGAAGTCGCGGCGGTCGCCACCACGATCCTGGCGCGGCCCGTTATCAGGACGGAACCCGCCGCCTTCGGGGCGAGGTCCGCGCAGATCAGCCACGGCGGCGCGAGATTCCGGGCGCGGCATATCTGACACGGGTGAGCGAGGCGGCGCTCCATCGAACTCTTTGCGCGGCGGACGACGGTCGGGTTTCCTGCGGTCCCTGTCATCGAAGTTGCGCTGGGGGCGGCGGTCACGACTTCCGTCGCGTCCGCCATGGCGGCCTTCGCCGCTGTCGCCTCCGTCGAACCGCTCATCACGATAGCGCTGGATGTTCGCGTCCGGGGACGTACGCGCCCAACTCGGAGCAAAGCTCAGATTCAAATCCAACACAATCCCGCCGTTGTCCTGCTCTGCAGGTTTCGCCTCTTCGTTCTCGCTCATGGTTTAGACATGTTACCTTTTGTATGACCGCGCGGTCAATGTGTTTTATCAGACCGCGCCGACAGCGACCGCCGCCAAGAGTCCGCCGTTGAGAAGAATCGTCTTTTGCCGGGCGCTGAGCGCCGTCGAAACGGCGAACGACGTGCCTTGCGTCTCGTTCCGGACGACCGCCTTGCCGTCGCCGGAAACCGCCGCACGCAGCCCGTCGACCACCAGCTTGTCACCCTTCGCGATCGCGTCGTAATCCGCAGGGCTATCGAAGATGAACGGCACGATGCCGAAGTTGATGAGGTTGGCGAGGTGGATGCGCTCAATGCTTTTCGCGACCAGCGCCTTCACGCCCAGGTACATCGGGCACATCGCCGCATGCTCCCGGCTCGACCCCTGCCCGTAGCTCTCGCCCGCCACAATGATGTTGTGCAGCCCCGCCTCTCGGTTCGCAGAGGCGTTCGCGTAGAATGCCGAATCCACGTGCTCGAACACGTACTTGGAATACTGCGGCACATTGGAGCGGTACTTCAGCCGCGCCCCCGCCGGCATGATGTGGTCGGTCGTGATTTTATCGCCCACCTTCAGGGTGGCCACACCCCGGATCGCCTCCGGAAACGGGGTGTTGCGGCTGTCTCTTATACACATCTCC
>CAYSXF010000711.1:0-3253 GCA_964434815.1 uncultured Lentisphaeraceae bacterium | reverse complement strand
TCTGCCTGTCTCGTGGGCTCGGAGATGTGTATAAGAGACAGGTTTCTTCCCGGCCACGCAGATCGACGTGGTCTGGTTCCCAGAAGGCGCGGGCGGCGACAAGTTCACCGAGAAGGTGTTTCGCGGCCCGCTCGGCCGCATGACCCGTGAGTCCTTGGACTACATCCGCCGTAACTACATCAGCGAGACCGTCATCAAGCACCCGGACCGCGCGGAGGCCACGCGCGTCGAGAATTTCCCCTACGCCGCCATCGAGGAAGCCTTGGCGAACGCCGTCTATCACCGCGGCTACGACGTGCGCGAACCGATCGAGGTGCGCATCTCCAAAGACGACCTCGTGATCCTCAGTTATCCGGGGCCGGACAGGTCCGTGCGTCTGGCACAATTGCGCGCGGGCCGTGCGATCCCCCGCCGCTATCGCAACCGCCGCATCGGCGAGTTCCTCAAAGAACTGGACATGACCGAGGGCCGCTCCACCGGCATCCCCAAGATCCTGCAGTCCATGAAGCGGAACGGCTCCCCGAAGCCGGAGTTCGACTTCGACGACGACCACACCTATTTCATGTGCCGCCTGCCGGTTCACCCGCAGGCCACCATGCCCAAAGGCTTGGCCGCAAGCGTAGCGGGTCAAGTCGCAGGCCAAACTAAAGGCACCCATCCTGGGTCAGGGGCCCAGTCAGGGGCCCAGTCAGGGGCCCAGTCAAACGCACTTCTGCGTGCTCTCGCGGCGCAGCCGCTTTCTTCATTAGAACTGGTGGCCGCGCTCAGCATGAAGACAAAGACGGGCGCGTTTAAGCGTTGCCTGCTGGAACTGCTTGAGCAGGCATTAATCGAATACACCATCCCCGACAAGCCCAACAGCCGCCTCCAGAAATACCGCCTGACGCCCAAAGGCCAAGCGACTCTGCTCAGCAAACATTCAAAATGAACGCCTTGCAGAAATCTTCATTATCGCGTTATTGCGACGCGTTTTCCGATCTGAATGTCGGCATGATAAGAGGCCATGAGAGGCCTCACAAGCCGGTCATGCTGCTCGCCGTGATGGACCTGATCGAGAGCGGGCGCATCCGAGACAACCGCATTGCGTTCGAACCTGAACTGCTCGAACGGTTCAAAGCCTACTTCGATCTGGTCAAGACCGATGACGACGCGCTGTCGCCGATACTACCGTACTTCTATTTGCGCGGCGACCGCTTCTGGCATCACCAGCCCCTGCCGCAGCAAGAAGCCGTCTACCAGGCCCTCGCCAATCCTGGCAGTAAGCGCCAACTGCTCAGCATTGTCGATTATGCCTATCTCGATGAACCCCTGTTCAACTTAATGCTCGATCCAGAGACACGGGAAGCATTGCGCCAGACCCTGATCCAACGCTATTTCGCGCCCCAAGCTGCCGCGATATGCGATGTAATCCGGCGCGAGCGTCCCATCGGGTTATACGAAGACTTTTTGCGCAAACGGGTGATCGACAAGGTGGCCGAATCGGATGCGCCGCAAACAGACGAGACCGCACGGGCCACCGCTTTCTCGCGCGTGGTCCGTGCCGCTTACGATTACCGGTGCGCTGCGTGTGGGTTACGGGTCTTCCTCGACGACGGCACGATTCTGGTCGAGGCTGCCCACATCATTCCGTTCAACATCACGCGCGACAACGATCCGCGCAACGGAATGGCGCTTTGCCGAAACCATCATTGGGCCATGGACGCATACCTACTGGCACCGATTCCGAAACATCCACGTCCGGTCTGGCGGGTGTCGAACGAACTCGACCGCCGGATCGAGGGCCAGACCGACCTGCTCAACCTCGACGGTGAGGCCATCCTGCAGCCGCGCGATCCCCGCTACCATCCCCGTGACGATGCCCTCACCTGGCGTTTGCAACACCTGCGGAACAACGGATGAATATGGATGCCCCGTCCCCTTTCCACCCCATCACACAGGACCGCCTGATCCTCGAGACCGCCGAATGTTTGGCGTTCTACGACCGGTATCCTGTCAGCCCCGGCCACGCGCTTGTAGTCGCAAAACAGGTTACGCCATCGTTGTACGATCTCAGTGCCGAAACCCAGGCCGCTGTCTGGGACACGGTCCGCCGGGTACGCACTATCCTAGCTGAACAGTTTCATCCCGGCGGATTCAATATCGGCGTCAACGACTGCCCGACCGCCGGTCAGACCGTCCCACACGCCCACGTTCACATCATTCCGCGCTATGCCGGCGATGTCGCTGACCCGCGCGGCGGCATCCGCTGGGTGATTCCCCAAAAAGCAATTTACTGGGAACATATCTCCGATGTCGCGTGTGTTGATGTGATCGGGATCGACGTTGGCGTCAGCAAGGGACAGCATGTTGTCGCGCTGCGTATGGGGTCAACTCTGAAGGGCGGCACGTTCATTGTGTTGGGGAACGGTGTGCAAGCCGAAGAGGCCGCACGCCTGTGCCTAGATAGGAGCCCAGCTTGCATTGGCATCGATTCCCCGCCGGCTTGGTCGTTTGAAGGGAATGCGCGAAAGGGTGAACGGGAACTCCTTGGACGAGGCATCCAGCTCTACGCCACGCCGTCAGAAGTGCAGAAGCAGGACCTTCCCTTCTACGGATGGATGAAGGTCGGGTTTAAGCTGTTCGAGGCGCTGAGCGCGAAGTATCCTCTCTACCGGCAGGGTCAAGTGGGACAGCACGCACTGGAGGTTTTCCCGCATGCCACTGCCTTCGCACTTGCCGGGCGGCACAAACCCCAGGACATGTCGAAAGTGCGCTGGCGGAGGCAGGTCCTAACTGATCACGGATTCGACATCAGCGGTCTGCGTAATGCAGATTGCGTAGACGCTGCCTTGGCGGCAGTAACAGCCGCTCACGCGCTACGGGGGACATTCTCAGCTTTCGGCGACCCAGCAGAGGGCGTCATCGTGACGCCTTATCTTCGATAGCCACTCTCCCCATATCCGCAAAAAACTCCCACTCCTGCCATTCTGCCAACCATGCGCCCCGCTTATCGCACATATCCCGCCTAACGCGCTTCCCCATATCCAAAAAGCCCTGAAACCAGCGCACCGCGCGTTGAAACCCTGGAACCTCTACAGCGTCAGGCTCGCGCAGACCACCTGCACGCCCAGATTCACGCTGCCGCCGGCGGCAGGGACCCGATGAAAAAACGCGGCCAGCACGTCCTCGGCGCCCCCGTCATCTGAGGACGCTTTCCAAAGCACGTCGCCTGTCTCTTATACACATCTGACGCTGCCGACGAATAGAGAGGTGT
>CAYSXF010000710.1:1702-3254 GCA_964434815.1 uncultured Lentisphaeraceae bacterium | reverse complement strand
GGCGCTGATACCGGTCCGCGACAAGGGGCGCATCGTCGGGCTGCTCCACCTCAACGCGCGGCGCAAAGGCCGCCTCACCCTCGCCGCGGTCAAAATCCTGGAAGACTTCGCCGCGCACATCGGCGAGTCGCTGACGCGCAGGAGGGGGGATGAGAGGCTGAACAGGAGCGACGAGCAGTTCCGCACCCTTGCGGAGGTCGCCCCGGTCGGCATCTACCTGTGCGACCCGGAGGGTAATTGCCGGTACGCGAACCCGGCGTGGTGCGACATGGCCGGGCTGAGCGCGGCGGAGGCCCTTGGCAAGGGCTGGGCGGCGGGCTTGCATCCGGAGGACCGTGACGGGATCTTTGCGAGTTGGAATCAGATGGTCGAGTCGCACGGCAAGTGGGGGCTGGAGTACCGTTTTCTGACTCGCGAGGGCAAAGTCACCTGGGTTTACGGCTTGGCCACTCCGCAGCGTGACCCCTCGGGCAAGATCGTCCAATATGTCGGCGTCAACGTTGACATCACCGAGCGCAAGCGCATTGAAGAAGTTCAAACCTTTCTGGCGACAACCGGCTGCGGGCCGGGGCGCGAACCCTTTTTTAACGCGCTGGCCCGTTTCCTGGCCCAGAGCCTCGGCATGGACTTCGTCTGCATCGACCGCTTGGAAGGCGACGGCTTGAATGCCCGCACCGTGGCCGTCTGGCACGACGGCCGCTTCGAGGACAACGTCACTTACGCGCTGAAAGACACACCCTGCGGCGACGTGGTGGGCAAGCAGGTCTGCTGCTTCCCCGCGAGCGTGTGTCAGTATTTCCCCCGCGACCAGGTGCTCAAGGACCTGCGCGCGGAGAGTTACGTTGGCGTGACGCTCTTCGGCCACACCGGCAAGCCGGTCGGCCTGATCGCGGTCATCGGGCGCGGCCCGCTGGCGAACCGCCCGCTGGCCGAGGCCGTGCTGAAGCTGGTTGCCGTCCGTGCGGCTGGTGAAATCGAGCGGCTGGACACCGAGGCGGAACTTCAGAAACTGGACAAGCTCCAGAGCATCGGCACGCTGGCGGGCGGCATCGCGCACGACTTCAACAACATCCTGCTGGGGCTGTTCGGGAACCTCTCACTGGCCATGGAGGACATCCCCAGAGAGCATCCGAGCCATGCGTTTCTGGAGGAGGCCGACAAATCCATGAGCCGCGCCGTCCGACTGACCAAGCAACTGCTGACCTTCGCCAAGGGCGGCGCTCCGGTCAAGGAGAACATCAGCCTGGGGATGCTGGCCGAGGAGGTCGCGCGCTTCGACCTCACCGGTAGCAACGTGGGCTTCGTTTGCCAGCACGACACAGACCTGTGGCCGGTGGATGCGGACAGGGGGCAGATCCAGCAAGTCATCTCCAACCTTGTCATCAACGCCCGCCAGGCCATGCCCAACGGTGGGAACCTGACAATCACCCTGTCGAACTGCGACCTTCCCGAAGAGTCCGTTCCCGTTCTCAGCGCGGGCAGATACGTCAAGGTCATTGTGCAGGATGAAGGAGGCGGTATCGAACCGAAGGTGCTCGATCGGATCTTCGAC
>CAYSXF010000710.1:0-1692 GCA_964434815.1 uncultured Lentisphaeraceae bacterium | reverse complement strand
TTTCACAACCAAGCAGACCGGCAGCGGCCTGGGGCTGGCCACGGTCTGGTCCATTATCAACCGGCACAGCGGACAAATCGGTGTCGTTTCCGAGCTAGGCAAGGGCACGGTCTTCACGTTCTACCTGCCTGCGGCCGCTTCCCCGCTGACAGCGGAACCCAAACAGCATGCCGAGGAATGTCCAGCCCCGGCCAAACCCGCAAAGATCCTCGTGATGGACGACGAAGATTCGGTCAGCAGGCTTGTCGTCCACATGCTCAAGCCCTGCGGATACACCGTCGCGACCGTCCCCAACGCCCGAGAGGCCATCGCGCTGTTCAGACAGGCGCTGGAGACCGGAGCGCCCTTTGACGCCGTCATCCTGGACCTGACCATCCCCGGCGGTCACGGTGGCAAGGAAGTGATCAAAGACCTTCTGGAGCTTGATCCCCACGTCCGCGCCATCGTTTCCAGCGGCTACGCCGAAAATCCCGTGATGGCCAACCCTGCCGGATACGGGTTCAGGGGCGCCGCCGCCAAACCCTACACCGCACGCGCCCTGCGCGAAGCTGTAGCGCGGGTCTTGGACTGAATACCCACTTGCTTCATTCTGGACGGTTCCCTAAACTGACGCGGACGCCTCGGGGATACGTCCCTACCGCAAAGGCCACCGAATGGTTCCCCTTGTTTTGGCGAATCGATTCCTGTACCTTGCGCCCGATAGTTCTTTTTTGTATTATAACAATGGTAATTTTCGAATGACTTTGACCCTCTGAGAAAATGAGACGCATGAAGAAATGGCTTCCACTGGCTCTATTCCCTCTTTTCGCCTCGTTCGCGCAGATCTCGCAAGACGCCGCGATCAGCTTGGATGACGCCGCCTTCATACGAGGCAAGCCGTTCAAGAATGTCACGCTGGAGATGAGCCTCAAACCGTTTAAGAAGAACGACCCCGCTTATATCCGGGGCATCTGCCGCGAGGTCTTCACCCAGTGGGCACCGCTTATCCGCCACGCTGACCAAGTCTCCGTCATGATGTGGACCGCCGACGGTTCGGAGATCCTGAACTACACCGGCGACCCCACGCAGCGGCTCGAATGGGGTATGTACATCGGCAACCCCAATTCGGGACGCGCCGTCGGCTCGGAGCCTGACGCGCCGCTCTCGATCCACGACCGCGCCTTCCTCTACATGCCAAACCCGCCCGAGTACACGCTTGGCGACCTGCGCTTTATTGTGCAGACCTTGAAAGAGGAAGGCCGCCGAATCACCGGCAAGCCCGTGCGCGTGGGCGCAACGTTTGACCCCGGCCCCGAATTCGCTAAGTCCGATTTCAAATATAAGAAGCACCCAGAAATCTGCATGGCCGCCACGATGGGCCACAAGAGCTTCGTCTGCTGTTACGCCGTGCTGCACAAAGACGAGACCAAATACGCCGGCTATCCGGACGACATTCCGGAAGGCACGCCGTTCGGCAGCTTCTTCGGACGCCAGGCACAGCGCTTCCTCACCGACCTGGGCTACGACTACATCTGGTTCTCCAACGGCCTCGGTTTCGGACTCGAAACCTGGGCATCCACCGGCGCGATCTTCACGGGCAAGGAGTTCAACGCTCCTAAGCTTTTCGAGACGCGTGCGAAAATAACCGATTTCTGGAAGCTCTTCCGCAAAGAGTGCCCCGTGTTCCTGTCTCTTATACACATCTGACGCTGC
>CAYSXF010000709.1:0-3256 GCA_964434815.1 uncultured Lentisphaeraceae bacterium | reverse complement strand
CGTCGAAGGTGACTCCGCAGGCGGCTCCGCCAAGCAGGGACGCAACCGCGAGACGCAGGCCGTGCTGCCGCTGCGCGGCAAGATCCTCAACGTCGAGAAGGCGCGCATCGACAAGATTCTCAATAACAACGAAATCCGCACGCTCATCACCGCCATCGGCGCGGGTTTCGGCGCGGACGAGTTCGACATCGCCAAGGTCCGCTACCACAAGATCATCATCATGACCGATGCGGACGTGGACGGCGCGCATATCCGCACGCTGCTCCTCACCTTCTTCTACCGCCAGATGCCCAAGCTGCTCGAGAACGGCTACATCTACCTCGCCCAGCCGCCGCTCTACAAGATCACGCGCAAGCAGCGCGAGGAGTACATCGAGAGCGACGACCAGCTCACGCGCAAGCTGCTCTTCCTCGGCGCGGACGATATGACCGTGCGCAGCGCCGACGGCCGCACGCTCACCGGCCAGGAGCTGCGCACGCTGCTGGAGCTGCTTGCGGAGATCGAGACCACGGCCAGTTCCATCGCCCGCCGCGGCGTGGACATGCACACGCTTCTCGGCCTGCGCAAGCCCGAGACCGGCGAGTTCCCTCGCTTCGTGACCATTGTCGGCACCGGCGACAACGCCAAGTTCAGTTACTCTTACAACGACGCCGATTTGGCCCGCGCGCGCGCCGACGCCGAGGCGGTCTTGGGCACGCCCATCGACCTCGCGGAGACGCAGGTGCAGGGCTACCACCCGACGCAGCAGATGCCCTTCCGCTGGCTGGAACTCTTCCGCGCCGGCATGCTCAAGAAGCAGATCGACTCGCTGGCCGTGGCGGGCTTCACCGCCGCGCAGTATGCGGGCGGGGACGCGCCGGTCGCCTTTATCGAGGACGGCGACGAGATCCCGGTGAAGGCGCTGCCGTCGCTCCTGGACACCGTGCGCGAGCGCGGCCGCAAAGGCCTTTCGATCCAGCGCTACAAAGGTCTCGGCGAAATGAACCCCGACCAGCTCTACGACACGACCATGGATCCGGCCCAGCGCCGCCTCTTGCGCGTCAAGCTGGAGGATGCGGTTAGGACCGATGGCATCTTCACCCTGCTGATGGGCGATGAGGTCGAGCCGCGCCGCAAGTTCATTGAGGACAACGCGCTCAACGTCCGCAATCTGGACATCTAGTGAACTTGAAGTGGTGGCAGAGTCTGCCGCTGTTGGCGGTGGGAACGTATGGGGCCTTCTGTTTTGCGGTGGCCATCTGGCAGAACCGGCTTCTGTACTATCCGCAACGTCTGACCGATGCGGCTGCGCGCAAAGCGTTCAATTTCTACAAAGTCGCGCGCTGGCCGGATGCTTCTGATGCCGAGTACAGGGGCGTCGTGAAAGCGACAGTACCAGAGGCTTCGCTGACAAACGGCACGGTGCTTGTGTTTCACGGCAACGCGGGCGGGGCGCACGAACGCGACTATTTCTGTGATACGCTGCAGAAGCTGGGCTGGCGCGTCATCCTCGCCGAGTATCCGGGCTACGGCGCGCGCAGCGGTAAATTGGGTGAAGCCTCGTTCCGCGAAGACGGGCGTGCGACAGCCCGGCTGGTGCGCCAGAAATATCCGGGACGTCTTGTGATCCTCGGCGAATCGCTGGGCAGCGGCGTGGCGGCGGCGGTGGCGGCTGATCCAGATGTGAAGGCGGATGCGGTGGTTCTTGCCACGCCTTGGGACACGCTGATGTCGGTTGCTGTGCATCACTATCCGTGGCTGCCCGTGCGGCTTTTTCTTCGAGACCATTACGACAGCGTCGCGTATCTTAAGAACTACGCGGGACCGATAACGATCCTGAAGGCCGAGGACGATGAGATTATGCCGGCGGCGAGCACACTGGCATTATACGACGCGCTGCCGCATGCGGATCGGAAACGCTTGGTGCGCGTGCCGTACGTTGGCCATAACGAGTGGTTCTGGCAAATCACCGATGTGCAGTGGCGTGCGATCCTGCCTTCCCTGTAGCCGGTCTGTGGGTGCTGCGGGCGCCTTGCCGGATGGCCGCCCATCTTCATGCGCTCGCTCTACTCTGAAGCGGCTCACCCAGTTAAGTCGCCTCACAACGTCTCACAGAAATCGGACCCTCTTATATCACTGAACAGGCATTCTGTTATCACACATGGCAATATGTGATAAACGATACCAATCACAAATAGCACAAATATTCAGGCATTATTGCATCACTTGGCTTGGATCACCAGCCAGATAATTTATCACACGTTTCAATGTGTGATATCACTTGCCTGCGGCGAAATGCTCATTTGCCTAACACGGCAAAAGCTGATACGGAAACTGAAGCGACCAAAAAGTGAGGCGGCAGCGTATAAGCGGCAGTGTCTGTCACTCGGCGGGATACGGCTGCGAAGACGTGCGGACGATGAGGCGGGTGTCGAAGAGTATCCGGCGCGGCGGATGGACGTCGCGGTTGAGGCGGCGCACCATGAGATCCGCCGCCTGCGTGCCGATGCTGAGGCAGGGCTGCTGCAGCGTGGTGATCGGGATCGGCAGATACTCCGAATAGCGCACATCGTCAAGTCCGACAATTTTGATTTGACGGGGAATCGCCACGCGAAGCTTCTGGAAGTTTTGGATCAGATGGATGGCCACCGGGTCGTGAAAGCAGACGATGCCGTCAGGCCTGAGCCGCAAGAGGGATTTGCAGAAGGCTGCGTCCGTCGCGTCGCCCATGCAGACGCAAGCGGGATCGAGCGTGCGGCCGGCCTGCTGCAGCGCGAGGCGGTAGCCCTCGATGCGTGCGGCCTTGGTCCAGAGCCGGCCCGGGCGCGTCACGTAGAGGATCCGCTTGCAGCCGCAGTCGATCAGGTGGCGCGTCTGCTTGAAGCCAGCGCCCACGTTGTCGATGCCCACGAGGTCGTAAGCGCTCTGCGCAGGGAAAGGCACGACGTCGCGGTCGAGCAGCACGACGGCGATGCCTGCGGCCGTCAGCGCCTGGGCGATTGACAGATTGCGGTTGTCGGCGCCGCTCTCGGGAAGCTCGTCGGGGACAAAGAAAACGCCGGTCACGCGTTGCGCGACGAAGCGCGCGCACAGGGCTTCGATCTTGGTGTCTTCGTTCACCGGCGTGGCGGGGCTGGTGGCGCCCCAGAGAAGGCTGAGGTTACAGGCGTGGCAGGACTGCGCGATCTGCGCGCATATGGGCTCGAAGAACTCGGTGTCGCCGAGGCCCGCGATGCTGTCTCTTATACACATCTCCGAGCCCACGAGACAGGCAGAA
>CAYSXF010000708.1:0-3256 GCA_964434815.1 uncultured Lentisphaeraceae bacterium | reverse complement strand
CCTCGACTACTACGAGTACCGCGACAACCCGTCGGTGTGCCGCGTGGGGTCGCTGCTCTGCTGGCCGCTGCTGCTCCTCACGCTCGTCGTGCCGTTCCGCAGCTTCACCGACATCGACCCGCGCGAAGGAACCTTCGCCGATGCGGTAGCCGACAAGATCTACGGCGAGCTCGGGTCCCGAGACTGGGTCGTGAACAGCCAACTCTTCAGGCACCATCTGATGATCCGCGCCCAGCGAGACGGGCGCAACATCCACTTTATCCGCACCGACACAGACTCCGACACCTACGACCCGGGCCAGCTCACCGCATACATCCAAAAAGACCCTTCGTTCGCTCCCTACCGATACCGGCTGCTGAACGCGGCAGATCTGTCGCCTGCTTCGTTCATCCGCGAATGGCTCAAGCACGAGACCAACGCCTATCAGCGGGTTGTTCTTTTCGACACGCCCTCCATCTGGCGCGAAAACGGCTTCTCGGCCATCCCCACCGGCCTGTTTCTGAGCGGCCTTCCGAAAGGCGTTCCGATCGACACGGCCGCCCTGCTGGCACGCCATCTGGCTTTCCTCGAATCGATGCGCCCGTACCTCTACCCCGCCAAGCCGGACAGCATACAACTGTTTGCGGACTACCGCCTCGCTCTCCGCCATCAGCTCGCCTTCATGGCCAATCAGGTCGGCGTTTTGCTGGCGGCGAACAAGCACACTGAAGAGGCGTACGACCTCTTCGCGCAGAGCGAATCGCTCGCCCCGGACAATCTCAGCCTCCTGCTGAACCGCTACCATTTGTCGGCCAACCTCGGAGTGCGCGCAGCATCGCTCTCAGAACTTGAAACCCGCCTGAACGACTTTCCCAGACGGCTGAACACCTTCACGCTCAGTCTGAAGGATTTGCAGTCAGTAAGCGGCACACTCATCAACCCAGACGTCTTGGAATTCGCTCGCAAGACCTTCTGGACCAAGACCAGCGCCTACCGTAACTTGGCCATCCATACGCACGCTCTACGCTCCGATCCCCTCGTCGCCTTGCGAGACAGGAAACGCGAGCTCTATCAGGCAATCACGCAGAATATCGACAGCAACACGTTCGAGGACGCCGACCGCCAACTCAACTTGCTTCTCGATTTGGACGAGAAAGACGGTTTCGCCCTCGTCAATAAGGCGTTCATCGCCATCGAGCAGCATAACCTGCCTGAGGCCGAACGCTGGATGGATCTCGCCAAAAAGAGCGGCGTCAAGCCCGTCGAACTTATCTGGCACGAGGCCGCCATCCTGATATTGAACGGCAACCTCAGCCAGGCCCGCACCATGCTCAATGCCGCACTGCCAGCGAACCCCAACAATATCCAGCTTTGGGGGCTTCTCGCGGAAATCCTGCTGCGCCTAGGCGAATACAATGAGCTCGAGAACCGCGTCTACCCCGCCTTGCGCAGCGCCTCCAGCAAGAAAGATCACTACCTGCTCTATATGGTGCGCGGCTACATCTACAAGCACAACGGCGCCCGCGATTACGCGTCAGCCCGTGTCGCCTTTTTGCGGGCTCTCGCCCTCAACAAGAATCTCACGGCAGTCCGCGAGGAGGTTCTGCGACTCGACGACATCCTTGACGTGCCGGCCTTCAACGAACAAGACGCCAAAGCCGTGCTCCGCAAAGATCCCGAGCACGCTTTCGCCAACTATCTGCTCGGCATGGCGCGTCTGCGCCGCAACGAGCTCGACAAGGCCGAGGACCTCTTTAACCGCAGCCTGGAGAACGCGGGCAACGCGCCCGCCTACTCCGGACTCGGCGCTGTGATGTTCGCGAAAGGCAACATTGTCGCCGCTGAAAAGCTCACGCGCCGCTCGCTCGAACTAGACGCCACGCGTCTCTTCACTTGGCACACGCTCGCCAAAACGCTGCTCGCCGCAGGCCGCACCGACGAGGCTTCGCACGCGCTCGACACGGTCCTGAAGGGGCTGCCCGACAACCTCGATGTCCGGCTCACGTTGATCCGCCTCCGCATGAAGCAGAAGAAATATGATGAAGCCGCTTCGCTCGTCTCTGATCTGTTGGAGAACGAAAAAACGCTGCCCATTTCTATCGCCCAGCAACTCCATCCCCTTGCCCAACAGTTGTCAGCCGAACTCTCGAAGTGATCCCGCCCGCATGAATCTGCTACTCACGTCATTGGCCTATTTGCAGTATCTCCTCGTCCGCCTGCTCGGACTCCTCTATGGCCTGATCCCCGCCCGCAAAGCCTACGCCATCGGCTCAGCGCTAACCCGCGCGGTTTATCCGCTTTTCCGCGCCCGGCGGCGTCTTGCGATCGACAACATTTTGAAAGCCCGCATCACCGACGACCCTGCCGAGGCAGACCGCGTCGCGCGCGAGTCCTTCGGCCATCTGGCCGGACACATCTGCGAAGCGCTCAAAGCCGGCGACGTCATAGGTCCCGAGAATTGGCGGGAACACATCACCTTCGACGGTCCCGACGAGTCGTGGAAACTCCTCATGGAAACGCCCGACGTGCCCATCATGATCCTCACCGGACACCTCGGCGCGTGGGAAGTCGCCGTTACCGTCATCTCATTCACACGTCCGATGATCGCAGTGGCCCGCAAAATGAGCAACCCGTTTGTCGAACGTTTCATGAAGGAACACCACTTCCGCGGGAAGATCACTATTGTGTCAAAAAATCAGGGCTTCTCACCGGATGTGTTGCGCCTTTGGAAAGCGCAGAACGCAGCCATGACCATCGTCATGGACCAGCACGCCGGCCCCAAACATGGCATCCGCGTGCCGTTCATGGGCCGACTCGCATCAACCCATACCTCACCTGCGCGTCTGCACTTGAAAACAGGTGCTCCCATCCTCGCCGGAGCCTTCGTCCGTGACGGCGTCTTCCGCTACCGGATGGTCACAGGCACCCCCATCCGTTTCACGCCTACACAGGATCGGGCGAAAGACATAGAGTCTCTACTCACCGAAATCAATCGGCGTATCGAAGCGGTGATCCGGCGCTATCCCGAACAATATCTCTGGGCCCACAAACGGTGGCGGTAAAATAAGAACGGCGGATAAAAGCTTTCGCTTCTACCCGCCGCCAGGGAGGACATATATATTTTAGTGCAATCATACAGGGGGGAACCTGTATTCGCGATCACGGGGGAGGTGTCGCGGTAGACTGCACCGTTCAAGAACCTGGGGGAGGTTGCTTGAACAGGGTGTATAGCTGTCTCTTATACACATCTGACGCTGCCGACGAATAGAGAGGTGTA
>CAYSXF010000707.1:0-3261 GCA_964434815.1 uncultured Lentisphaeraceae bacterium | reverse complement strand
TCTGGGCGATGATCAACTACCTGCAGGAGAAAGGGCACGCCCGCATCTTGTCGTCCCCTAACCTGGTGATCCGCCGCGGAGCCAGCGGCAACATCACGACGGGCGAAAAGGTGCCGGTTCTGTCGAGGACCATCACGGGCAGCAGCGAGAGCATCGCCACGCGGTTCGAAAACGTGGGCGTCAAGCTCATCGTCAGCCCGGTCATGATCTCAGGCAAGCTCATCCGCGTCAAGGTCAACCCGGAGGTTTCCAGCTCGTCGCGCACGGTGAATACGGGCGGTTTCGAGACGCCTGTGATCGTGGTGCGCAGCGCGAGCACGGAGCTAGAGGCGAACGACAACGAGCTGATCACCATCGGCGGCCTGATGCGGCAGGAGCTGCGCACCACGGAAAGGCGCGTTCCGTACTTAGCCGACATTCCGTATCTCGGCTTGCTCTTCCAGTACAAGGAGAGCAAGACCTTCACGTCGCAGATCGTGATTTTCATGACCATGCGGCTGGTCTCTCCAGGCGCCTACGATGCCGTCTCGGAACAGCAGACGGGGGGTGTCCCGGATGATGTCCGCAAGCGTGTTCAGGCGATCGAGGACGAGGTGATCCGGGAAGAAAACCAGACGCTACTATGGAAAGACCGTCCATAATCGGAGTCTCGCCGCACGTCGCCCGTGCTCTGGCGGTCTGTCTGCTGGTCGCGCTGCTGAGCGGGTGCCAGCGCCGCGGGCCGGCGTCTGAAGCGGGCGCCGCGGACCGCTTCTATACGGTCAGGCGCGGCGACTTCAAGGTGGCCTTCCGGCTCGAAGGGCAGCTCGACGCCATCCAGAGCCAGGTGCTGCGCTTCGACGGCAAGCGCGGCCTAGGCCAACTCAAGCTGGTCGACCTTGTGCCGGACCGCACCAGCGTCGCTTCCAACGATGTGATCTTCCGCCTCTCGGACGAGTGGTTTGTCGAGCAGGACAAGGAGTTCACCCGCAAGCTCCAGACCGCCGAAGAGGACTACACGCTCGCCCTTGAGGACATGGAGATGCTCCGCGCCGACAACCTGACGGAGCTCAAGGGCGCCGCGGACGCCCTGCGCACGGCGCGCGAGCAGCAGCGCAAGTATGTGGATGAGGACGCGCCGCGCCAGAAAAAGGAGCTGCTGCAGGCCACGCAGGACAAGTCTGACGCATATGACAACGCCGTCGACGCGCTGGACGATGCGAAGAAAGCGCTGACCGACGCCATCTCGCAGGAGCCCGAAATTCTGACAGCCGCGCAAAAAAAAGTCGGCGAGGCGGAGACGCTGCGGCTGAAGGCGGAGCAGGAGATGGAGAAGGCCTGGTATCAGCTCCGCATCTTCAAGCGCTACGAGTATCCCGAAAAAGTGTCCCTGCTTCTGGAGACGCTGATGAAGAGCCAGTTGGCTGTTCAGCGAACGATCGTCAACAACAACGCGAAGACCAGCAAGAAGCGCACCGAAATCGACAACCGCAAGAAGCTCATCACCGACTACAAGGACGACCTCACCGGCGTGCGCGAAGACATGAAGCGGCTGGTCATCCACGCGCAGTCGGGCGGCATGCTGATCCACGGCGACAACCGGCGCAACCGCTGGGATACGCCGAAGGAGATCAAGGTCGGCGCGGACGTCAGCATCGGCGAGACGATCGGCATCATCCCGGACGTGAGCAAGTTCAAGGTCCAGGTCAACATCCCGGAGGAGTACCGCTCGCGCATCAGGACCGGACTGCCCGTCGTGATCCGCGCCAAGGCGGTGCCCGACCTGACGCTGTCGGGGATGATCGTCAAGATCGCCGGAGCCTCCACGCCCATCATCCCCTGGGATCAGGGCAGCCCCAAAGTTTACGCCTCGGACATCTCGACCGACGCGGCCGATGAGCGGCTCACTCCCGGGATGACCGTGCAAGTCGAGATCGTGGTCGAGAAGGCCGAGAAAGTGCTGTACGTGCCTGTGGAGGGCGTCTACAACCGCGAGGGCAAAACGTACTGCAAGGTGCGGCTGGGCGATGCCCAGGTGGAGCGCGAGGTCAAGACCGGACGTTTTTCAACCGACTATGTGGAGGTCACCGGGGGCCTTTCGGAAAACGACCAAGTGCTTCTCGACCGGCCCGCGGCGTAAGGACACGAAGAAACACGGCGGGTCAGGGCTGACGCATCCAACTCGTAAACGCAATTATGACTCACCAAGTCAAAATTTAGATGCGTCAACCCTGCACGGCGGGCGTCGATCCTTGACCCCTTTCCGGCACAGTGGTACGATTCCAGCAATGGGTTCCGGGCATGGTTTTGGCGGGTTTTGAGTCCTGTTTTTGTTAGCGCCGTGATTGGGCGAGAGCGGAACTTGCCGAAATCGCACTTCCTGAGTAACAACCGCCATAAGGGCAATTGCTTAGAATGGAAATACAGAAGTTAAGATGACTTTTGAGGTGTTTTTGCGTACTTTTATGCATACAGTACAAATTACAATCGCAATATTTCTTCTCCCGTTGAGCCTATTCGCAACGGAGACTAACAGCTCAGCCAGATTACAAGAGGCAAAGGCAGACAACGCCATCCGCATCGACCTTGGACCATCGGAGACGGTGCTGGCTGACAACGCCCTTGGGTTACGGGCTTTCCCAGACGGCCGCCTCTCGGTGATAAGAACAAAGCCCGAGTGTCGCGTGATCCTCGCCGCAGGAGTATCGTCGTACCTGCTCGAAGGTCCGGACTTGGGGAAATTCACCAAAGCCACGATGGTTCTCGATAAAGGAAAACAGGGTGACTGCGATAACGGCTACGCTGGTGTCAACGCAGTGATGCGGGCTAAGACCGGAGAACTGCTGGCGATTTACCACGCCGAGGATCAGGAGGGCATGCAGAGCGCAGGAAGCGGGATTCCCGGGTTCTGCTGCAGTGTGGCAATGGCGGTGTCGCGGGATGACGGCACCACCTTCGAGAAACGCGGCCCGGTAATCACTGGCCATGTCCCGAAGAATCCGAAAGGCACGCCCGATCAGGGAGTGGGCGAACCATGTTTGCTGGCAGAGCCGACTGGTAAATATCTTTACGCCTACTATACTTCCCATGAGCGAATGAACGGCCGCAATGTGGATATATGCCTGGCCCGCTGCCTCATGACAGACGCAATGCAACCAGGAGTGTGGAAAAAGTTCCACGCTGGAGGCTTCAACGAACCGGGTTTGGGTGGAAAGGATACACCAGTGCTCACCACCAGCCAACAGAATGGAGACGCAATATTGCCATACGTCTTCTTTATTC
>CAYSXF010000706.1:0-3268 GCA_964434815.1 uncultured Lentisphaeraceae bacterium | reverse complement strand
ACACCTCTCTATTCGTCGGCAGCGTCAGATGTGTATAAGAGACAGCATCTGCTCCAGGTTGCTGTTGCTGGCGGCGATCACGCGCACGTCGATCGGGATATTCTTGGTCCCGCCCACGCGGCGGATCTCTTTTTCCTGCAAGACCCGCAGGAGCTTGCCCTGCAACATCAGGGGAAGGCTGGAGATCTCGTCGAGGAAGAGCGTGCCGTTGTTGGCGGTCTCGAAAAGCCCCTCTTTTTCGGTGACGGCTCCGGTAAAGGCGCC
Organism: uncultured Lentisphaeraceae bacterium; assembly: GCA_964434815.1. Classification (GTDB taxonomy): domain Bacteria; phylum Verrucomicrobiota; class Kiritimatiellia; order RFP12; family UBA1067; genus CAYSXF01. The sequence goes on along the minus strand of CAYSXF010000706.1, from coordinate 3,004 downwards.
CTTGACATGGCCAAACATCTCGGACTCCAGCAGATTCTCGGGCAGGGCCGCGCAGTTCACCGCCACCCAGGGCTTGTCTTTCCGCAGGCTGGTGTTGTGGATGCTGCGGGCGATGACCTCTTTGCCGGTGCCGCTCTCGCCGTTGATGAGGACCGTGGCTCCGGTGGGCGCCACGCGCTGGATCATCTCGCAGACCTGCAGCATCGCGCTGTTCGTGGCGATGAGGTTCTCGAACTGATAGCGCAGCGGCGCATTGGGGTCGACCGCGACGACGACAGAGGTGTTGTTCTTCAGGTGCTCTTCCGCGCGCCGGATGGTGGCCATCATCTCGTCGACTTTGAAGGGCTTTGTCAGGTAGTCGAAGGCGCCGCACTTCATCGCCTCGATGGCCGTTTCGACCGAGGCGTAGGCGGTCAGCAGAATGACCGGCATGGAGGGGAAAAGGGTGTTGATCTCGCGGAAAAGGGTCATGCCGTCCATCGGCGACATGCGCAGATCCGATATCACTAAATCGAACGCGTCCCGCTTCAGGAGTTCCAATGCCTGCAAACCGTCTTTGGCGGTGGCGGCGTCGAAGCCATTCGCCTTCAGAAGGCTTTGAAGCAATAACAGGATGCGAGCCTCGTCATCGACAACCAGAATTTTCGTCATGATATATCATTCCCCGCATGCGGTCCGAGCGGTAAAAGCACTCATTATAACTAAAACGCTAGAGAACACAACCCAAACGATTCTACGGGGGCGATTCGGTGCGATTCAACTTTGTTGAATCCGCACCCGATTTAGGATTTAGGAGTTTCAATACCTTTAACTCCTAACTCCTAACTCCTAAATTCTAAATTCTAAATTCTAACTCCTAAATTCTCACGCCACCCGTGTGCAGCCGGCGTTCTTCCGCTATCCTTAATGGCCGCCGACAACGGTGCCGAGCTTGAAGATGGGCAGGAACATCGCTACGACGATGCCGCCGATAATCACGCCTAGAAAGACCATCAGGAAGGGCTCCATCAGCGAGGTCAGAGTCGACAGGGTGGTTTCAACCTCGTCGTCGTACGTTTCCGCAACGCTCTCCAGCATTTCGTCGATCCGGCCGCTTTTCTCGCCGGCAGCGATCATGCGGATCATGAGCATGGGCAGGCTGTGCTTGCCCTCCAGCGACGAGCTGAGCGTGTTGCCCTGTTCGATGCTCGAACGGGCGGATAGAATTTCCCCTTCAATCACTTTGTTGCCCATGGAGCGCGCGACCACATACATGGCGTCGAGGATGGGCACGCCGCTCGTCAGCATCTGCGCGAAAAGGCGGCAGAAGCGGGCGACAGCCACTTTTTGGGTGAGCGGGCCGAAGACCGGCAGGCGGAGGAGGAAGTGGTCGAACTTGAGGCGTCCCCCTGGCGTCGAGAGCCATTTGCGGAAGCCATAGACGGAGCCGCCTACGCCAAGGATCACCACCAGCCAGTGGTGGCGCATGAAGTCGCTGACGGTCACGAGCAACTGCGTAGGGCCGGGAAGCGAGGCGCCAAAACCTGCGAACATGTCCTTGAAGATGGGCACCACAAAGGTGATAAGCCCCATTGCGATGATCAGCGCCAGAGACAGAATGACCGTCGGATAGGTCATCGCTGACTTAACCTTGCGCGACAGTCTTGCTGAGGCGTCCATCATGACTGCCAGGCGCTTGAGCACGGCGGCGAACTGGCCGCTCTTCTCGCCGGCGGAGACCATGTTGACGTACATGTCGTCGAACACCTTCGGAAAACGGCGCAACCCTTCGGAAAACGGTGAACCGCTCTCGACGTTTTCCCGGAGCGTTTTGAGAACCAGTTTGAATCCCGGGTGGGAGCTCTGGTCCTCGAGGGTTGACAGCGTCGACAGAATGGACATGCCGGCGTTCAGCATGCCGGCGGTCTGGCGGGTGAACGGGATCAGCTCGCGTTTCTTGATCTGCCTGATACCGCTGATGCGCAGTTGGGAGGACCGAGGTCTGTCGTCTGCCATATCCTGTCGTTCCTTCTATTCGCCGCCGGTCACTTCCAGCGCCGCCCGCAGCGAGGTGAGGCCGTTCTTAACTTTGAGTAGGCCAGCGTCCTTAAGTGTGACCATGCCGTCGGCTACGGCCATCTCTTGAATGGTCGAAGCGGGCGCGCCTTTGACAATGGCGCCGCGGATGGTGTCGGTGACGGTCAGAACCTCCATGATCGCGCCGCGGCCTCTGTAGCCGATACCGTTGCATTTCGTGCAGCCGCCGGGCTCATAGATCGTGGCACCCTCGAAAAGAGCCGGGTCGATCCGGTTGGCGATCAGAATGTCCGGGTGCGGCTCGCACGGTTTCTTGCAGACCGGGCAGAGCTTCCGGAAAAGGCGCTGCGCCTGTGCGAGAATGAGCGAGGAGGCGATCAGGAAGGGCGGCACGCCCATGTCGATCAGGCGGGCGATCACGCCGGCGGCGTTGTTGGTGTGGAGCGTGCTCAGCACCAGGTGGCCTGTCAGCGCGGCCTTGACGGCGATGTCGGCGGTCTCGCCATCGCGGATTTCGCCCACGAGCACGATGTCCGGATCTTGGCGCAGGACCGAACGCAGGACCGAAGCGAACGTCAGCCCGACCTGCTGGTTGACATGCACCTGGTTGACGCCCGGGAGCTGATACTCTACCGGATCCTCGGCGGTGACGATGTTCACGTCAGGCTGGTTCAGATCTTGGAGGCAGGAGTAGAGTGTCGTGGTCTTGCCTGAGCCTGTCGGCCCCGTCACCAGGAGGATGCCGTGGGGTTGGTCGATCGCATACTTCATGGCCTTGTAGGCGAAATCGTCCAGGCCGAGGGCGGCCAGGCTGGGCGCGAGGTTGGTTTTGTCCAGCGTACGCATCACGACCTTCTCCCCGTGGATCGTGGGGAGGATGCTGACGCGGATATCGACTTCCTTTTTGAGGGCCTTCACCTTGAAGCGTACGTCTTGGGGGTTGCGGCGCTCCGCGATGTCCAGATCGGACATGATCTTGATGCGGGAG
>CAYSXF010000705.1:0-3282 GCA_964434815.1 uncultured Lentisphaeraceae bacterium | reverse complement strand
TGCTCGACAGCACGTAGGCGACAGGCGTGCCGAGGAGTATCGCGAAAAGCGCAGCGAGCATCGAGGTCTCCAGACTGACCCGCAGAACAGGCCCGACCGAGCCATCGGAGAGCGCATGCCCTAACGCCGCAGGCGAGACGAGAAAGACGTTGCACAGCGTGCCCGCGACAAACAGGCACAACAGCACCGTCAGTGCCGCGCAACTGACTCTGAACCCGTGGGTCATACCTTGTCCTTTAATAATTCCAAGACCTCATGCTCGTCGAGATCGCGCTTCACCCGCCGCGCCGCTCGCCGCACGGCATCGGTCAGACGCTGCACATCGTCAAATGCCAGCGTGATCCCGTGCTCCGCAAAGAAGGCCTTCACACCCGCCGCGCCGGAGTGCTTGCCCAGCGCATACGCGTGGTCAGTGAGCCCGATCGCCGAGGGCAGATAAGCCGCATAAGACAGCGGATCCTTCAGCAGGCTGCGCACATGGATGCCTGACTCGTGCCGTAGAGCCATCGCACCGGTGACCGGTTTCGCAAGCGGCACGGGACGTCCAGACGCTTCGGCCGCCAGTGTGCAAAGCGAGGCCAACCGGTCAGGATTCCATTCGAGTGGCAGCTCAGCCGAGAATTTCAGTGCGAACAAAACCTCTTCTAACGGGCAGTTACCTGCGCGCTCGCCCAGTCCGTTGACCGTGCAGTCCAGCGTGTCGGCCCCAGCCTGAACCGCAGCCAGCGCGTTCGCCACGGCCATGCCGAGGTCGTTGTGGGCGTGGAACGAGACGTCCACGTTGGGCGCCACGGCTTTGACCTGTGAGATCAGGCGGACCGTCGTGAACGGATTGAGAATCCCCACCGTGTCCGAAACCCGCACGCGGAACGCGCCCGAGGCCGCGATCACGCGGACCACCCGTTCAATAAAAGCGGGGTCGGCACGCCCCGCATCCTGCAGCCCCACCGAGAACGCGCACCCCGTGTGCGCCGCGAACGGCAACACGCTGTCGAGATGGTGAAGGACCCAGTCGCGGCAGCGGTCCATGGAGCCGAGCAGAATATCGGAAACTGGAAACGAGATGTTCACGGTGCCGATCCCAGCCTTGGCCGCATAATAGATGTCCTCCTCCAAAGCCCGGCACCAGCACGAGAGCCGCAGCGCAAAGCCCTGTGCGGCCAGCACGCGCAAGCCGCCGAGTTCCTCCGCGCCCAGTGCGGCTGAGCCGACCTCCGCCTCGTCCACGCCGAGGCGGTCGAGTGCCGCCGCGATGCGAAGCTTGTCGGCCAGCGAGAACACCACGCCCGGCGCCTGTTCACCGTCGCGCAGCGTCGTGTCGCTGAACTTCAACTTCCCAATCGGATCGAGCATGGCTGCCTCACTTCACAACAAAACCATATTCCTTGAGCACCTTCACCGCTTCCGTTGACTTCATATAGTCCAAGAACATCTGCGCCTCAGCTAAATTCGTGGAATCTTTCGTGACACCCCCGCCCAGCTCGATCGCCGTGCCGCCGGGCGCGGCATACTCAGCCAGCATCTTTAAAGCACTGTCCTTCGCGGCAACGAGGTCAGAGCCGTGGACGAACCCGACATCCACTGCGCCCTGCCGCAGCCACAACAGCACCTCGCGGACGTTCGTGCCTTGTACGAATCTTGCGCTGGAGGACTCCCACAGCTTCTCGCTTTCAAGCAGCTTCTTTGTGTAGCGTCCGACTGGCACCGACGCGGGATTGCCGATACCGATCTTCCGGGCATGCGCCAGCCAGGCGGCCAGGCCTTCGCCGTTCGGCGTGCAGCCCTTGCCCGCCACGGCGACCAGCGTGTTCGCAGCAACGACGCGCACACTCCCGACCCTTACGACCTCGCCGATGTTCGTCTCTGAACCGCCGAAACAGCGGTCCGCGCCGATGAACACGTCGCAGGGCGCACCCTTCAGGATCTGCGTGCGCAGCATGCCGGTCGACCCATAGACGAAAGTGAGCCTCGTTCCGGGATGCTCCCGCACGTAGAGCGGTTCAACGGCCTTCATCACCTCCGTGAGACTGGCTGCCGCCGCAATGAATAGTTCGCCCGCCATAGCAGACGCCGCCACCAGACCGCCCAACAGGATTACTAACAGAGTTCTCATCGTGCACCTCGACACTTCCGTCGCTCTGCGCCCGTGGACTTACACAGGCGCTCACGACTTACCGACACGCGACAAATGCGTCGCACCGAACGCGCGTTATGATCAGCGTGATGCTCACCCGCAGCCCGTACACGCGCGATTGAACAGAAAGGCGCGGTCACTCGGCTCTTTGCGCGGCACGGGATAGCTGGCTTTTTGGCTCTCGATCCGTTTGAGCCGCTCAATGTAATCCGCTGGCAGTCCGTGCGCGACAGCCCCCGCAACAATGTGGTCGAGATATGCTTCGCTCGGCCGCTGAGGCTCGCCACAAATATCTCGTTTGTAGATGAGCGCCCGATACCGGACACCTTCAGCAGCCACGACATCCACCGGACAAAGAAAATAGGTTCCGGTGCCGTCTATCCGCACGTCCTGCCACGCGTCCAGGGCGTCGGCATCGGATAAGGAGAGCTTGTAGACCACGCCCCACACCTCCTCTCCAGCATAATGGATCACAGCAGCCTCTCCGCTGTCCCAGACTCTCGAGTGCCCGAAGAAGGCCAAGCGATAGTCGGCCAACCGCGCGATGGCCACAACCTCCGGCTTGCAGCACCGGGCAGCGATCTGCGCCGGATTCATATTCGAGCCGTAGACGAAATATAGCTGATGGTCGCTCGGTTGGAACGGGTTCATATCGAAGCTCCTTGTTGTCGCCTCACGCGATCAGGTATTTCGCGCAAGGCTCTCCGGCCTCGAGTGCGTCGAGAATCTCTGTGATCGCGTCCGTCGTCACTCCGCCGTACCAGAGGTTCTGCGGGTAGATGACCAAGGCCGGCCCACGGTCACAGACCTTGAGGCACCCGGTCGAAGTCACGATCGCGTCCAGACTGCGGTCGAGAATCTCTTCCTCAAGCGCCTGCATGAGGCTGCCGCTCCCCTTGGTGCGGCAGACGCCCTGCGGCGCCCCGGCCATGCGGAATGAGTTACAGACGAGGATGTGATAGGTCGGCTTTTTCATCGGGAATACCCTTCTGAGTTGGGAGTTTGACTTTAGGAGTTAGGAGTTGAGAACCGAGAGTCGCTTGTCGCGGGTCGAGCGTCGCCATTTTCTTTCACGCGCAGCAGCCCATGCCGTTGCCGCCGCACCTGTCTCTTATACACATCTGACGCTGCCGACGAATAGAGAGGTG
>CAYSXF010000704.1:0-3288 GCA_964434815.1 uncultured Lentisphaeraceae bacterium | reverse complement strand
TGAGCGAGGCGTAGTCGAATCGGCCGCGCAGGTCGGTGTAGCCGTCCTTGAAGAACTTGACCGTGCCGTCGGCCATCTTGGCGTAAACCTTGATGTACGTGCCCGGCACCGGCTTGCCGGTCTCGGCGTGCGTCACCACGAGCTGGCCGTAGCTCTCGACCATCTGGACCTTAAGCGTGTTGGCGTAGTAGGCCTGGGTCTTGCGCACACCCGCCGCCAGCGCCTCCACCATCACGTTTTTCGCCTTGAACTCGGCGGGCAGATCCACTGCCAATCCATCCTTGCCTACCGGGATCTCCACCACGCGGCTCAGCACCGGCCGGATGTACGAGAACTGCGCAGCGCCCTCCTGCAAGAACGGGCTGCGCGAAAAAAGCAGCTCGATGTCCATGGGATAGAAGTTGAGCGTGCAGCTCGTGAGGTTGCGGGTGTCGAGCCTGATGCGGCCCGCCTCGACCTGCATCTCCAGCACGGGTTCGGTCGCCGCCAGCGCAGCCTGCGCCTGGTCTCGCTTCTCCTGATCTGTCACGGCCGCCGCCCCGCCGCCGATCTCATCGAGCTGGCTCAGAACCTGCGCGAACCGGTCGCGCCAGCGGTCCACGCCCTCGTCCGCGTGGCGCTTCGCCAGCTTGCGGGCGGTCTCGGTGTCACCCTTGTAAAAGGCGAGGTAGGCTTCGAGGTAGTCGCATTGGAGCTGCTCGGCCACCACCTTGCGGTCCACACGGCCGAACCAGTCGAGCGCCTCAGTCACGCGGTCTTGCAGCGCCATGTAGTAGGCCACGGCCAGCGTGTCGGCGGCATCCAGCTTCGGCTTGTAACTCAGCACCTTCATGTAGCGCTGATACTGCTCGCGGAAACAGGCGTTCAGGATCGTGAACTTGGCACCCACCGTGTGGGCGCGCGGGTTCACCAGCGGCGCATATTCCAGATGCTGGTAGTTGAAGCGCTCGACCGGATCGAGCGTCAGCAGCGGCGAGGCCAGCCAGAGGCCGCACCGGTTGGCGAAGTCGTGATGCCGCAGAAACTCGCGGATCGTGGCAGGGTCGTTGTGCAGCACACCGTATGACCAGAGCGTGTCGGCATAGAGATGGCGCGCCTCCAGCAGCGCCGTGACCTTCTTAAAGAACGCGGCATCTTTCATGCGCCACGCGGTCTCGTCGAGGCTGATGCGGTGGAGGTTGGCCGCGTTGAGGAACGCGAAAACCTCGTCAACGGTACCGTTCTGCGAGATCCACGCCCACGAGGTGGTGTCGATCTTGCTCAGCTTTGCGACAACATGGAACTTGAAGGGTTCCGCGCTGCCGACCACTTTGTCGTTTCGCGCGAGCGTCACCGGATAGTGCGGATAGTCTCCGATCGCCGGGAAGTAGAAGAAGTACTCCTGCGTCTGCGTGCTGTACGGCTCAAGTGCCACATACACGCCGCGCGTGTAGAACCCGTTGTTGACGGGCATCGCGCCCATGGGGATCTGGAGCAGCACCTGAAGCTTCTGGCGGTTGCCGGTCGGATTGGTGAGCACCACCTGCGCGCCGTAGACGACGTGCGGAAGAAACTCGTCGGTTACCAGCTTGTCAAAGTGCTCTCCGTTTTCAATGCGCTCGCGGTCGTCCGCCCGGAAGAAGTGCTGCGCCACCAGCACGCCGCCCAGCGTTGTTTCGCGCGCGCCTTCGCAGATTTCGCGGTGGAACAGCAGCATCGGCGAAGCGGCCTGGAGCGTGTAGCTCAGCCCGTCAATCTTCTCGCCGTGCGCGGCCGCCTTGAACGGCAGGTCCAGCACGGCCAGCGCCAGCATCATCTCGGTGAAATTCGAGGCCGTCTCCGGAAACGCCTTCGACAGGAAGGGCGCTTTGCCGTCATGCGCCGCGTAGTCGGACCAGAAGGCGTTGACCGGGACGCGGTCGGCGATCTGCTGCTCAATGGGCACATGATAATAATTGTTTTCGGCCAGTTCCTGCGTCTTGTCGAGCTTTTGGAAGAAGCGCCGCGCTTCCCCCCGCTGCTTGTCTTGGTCGAAAAAGAAGGGCGCAGGAGCATCTGCGGCAGCGGCCGCTTTTTCGCCCCACTGCTGCTCTTTCTTGGCATCAGACTCATCTTCACGCAATGCCTTCCTCCCCAACATGTCTGAAGCCTTCGCCTTGGCTGCGGGCGTCGATGAAAACCGGTCACGCTTCGCCCGTTCTACGCCATCGGTCGCCAACAGCGCCATGTGCGCAGGTGACGCCGGCTCCAAAGCCGCACTGGCTGGCCTATTATAAACGGCTCCTCCCACCGCTTCACCAAGTGAATTCAGCGACCGCGCCTGCTTTTCCTCCACGCCCTTGCGGAGTTCGCTGACCGCCCCGAGCGCGCCGCAAGGCTCTGCCTCCAGCGAACCGGTTTGCACAGCGGTGTCGAAGCGGCGGTTGAACGCCTCCATGTCCGGCGGAAGCAGTTCCACGCGTTCGCGCGTGTCGCGCTCCACCGAAGCAATTTGGTCGCGCAGCCGCTTGCCCAGCAACACGCGCTCCGCCGCGTTCAGCCGCCCGAATCGCCACGGCTCAAGATAGCCTTTGAGCTCGTCGCCCAGCAGCCAGTGATCCATGAAGGTCTTGTCTTTCTTGTTCTTCAGATACGGCGCGATTACCGCCGCGAAAAACTTGGGGTCCTTGTGGTATAGGAAAAAGCTCAGCTCATGGCAGGCGTATTTCGAGTAGAGCTTCCGCTGCTCCTTGGCGTCTAGGTCGGGCCAGTTCGCAACGAACGAGAATTCTCCGAAAGTCGCGTCGGCGTTGAGCGTCGACAAGAGGCGGTAGGCCTTGGCCACCGTGTCATAGGTCTCGAAGCGGGCGGTCGTCACGTCGCCGAGCGTCACGGCCGACTTCGCCGCCACAGGCGTGACCCGCTTCTGCTCCGAGTAACTCTTCTTGGGGTCGAGGCCGGCAGCCAGCCGCAATTCCCGCGTCTCGACCGGCGAGTCCTCCAGCGCCGCGCACGTCAGCACCGTCGTCGTCGGATCCACAGCCAGCACGCGCAGGTAAGGCAACCCTTTCAGCAGGGAACGGGGGACAACGACCTTGCCGTCTTTGTCCGGCACCAGATTCAGCAGCGTCACGGCGGGCTGCTTCAGAAAATCGAGCGCGTCATAACCCTCCGGCGAAACGCACTTCTGCTCCATTCTTCCGGCGCCATTGCCGCCGCCCGCATGCGCCACCCCCGCCACGCGCCCTGCGTATTCGCGGCCTTCTGCCAGCGTTTCCGCCTGCGCCTCGGTGGCGCGCACGGACCACGGGTTGAGCAACAGGCCCGGAC
>CAYSXF010000703.1:0-3289 GCA_964434815.1 uncultured Lentisphaeraceae bacterium | reverse complement strand
ATGCACGTTCTTTAAGTATATTCATCACAAGACCAACATCATGGTTCCGGGAATGGAGCGGCCCAGGCTGTGCAACACCAAGTCGTTGCCGTCGCCGCCTGTGGCGTTGATCCTGAACACATAGTTCGTCCCTTGGTAAGCCTGCTCCAAGACTGTTCCCCCTGTGAAACCGCCGGTTATGCCGACTGCACCGGACTTGCTGATCAGGGTCCAATCGAAGCCAGCGGGCGGCGGTGCGGCCGCCAGGATAATCCGCAGCGTGCCGCCCAGCGCGACACTGCCCACGGCGTTCAGCCGGCTGGCGCTGTTCGTGCCGCTGACAGTCACTTCCAGCGTGCCGCCGGAGGCGATGGTCAGGTTCGTGATCGTCGATGGCGTACCGGATAATGCCAGCGTGCCGCCGCTCCCGATGGTCACACTGCCGCCCTGGTACAGTGAGCCGTTGAACAGCTCCAGCCGCGCGTAATTGGTTGGGCCGAGGTTGTTGGCGAAGGTGTAGGTCTGGTCGGGCGACGTGGCGTTCGTAGAGCTGTCCAGCCTGAAGGCGTTGTTGCCGGTAAACAGGATATTGGTCAGTTGTGACCCGCTCCAGTTACCCCTAACATTCGCTGCTGTGACTGCGCGGAAAGAGATCGTGCCGTCCGTCAGGTAGACAAGACTGGTGTGGGCAGGTACCGGTGTGACAGTTGGCGATGTTGTTGTGAACTGGTAAACGCCGCCTCCATTCGTTATGTTGTTGTAACCGTTTGGAACCGTTCCGTTGATGCCACTATCGACCGCGAGAGTTCCTGATTCCAACACGCCGCCGTTCGCGATTAACACCGTGTTGTTCCAGCTATTCGTACCCCGGAAGTTAGCGTACGCCGAGACCGCCTGTAGGTAACCGCCGTTGGTGATAATCAACGAATTGCCAACACAGTTGGTGCCTCGCCCCACGCTCAAGGTGCTCCAAGTCGGACAGGATGCTCCATTGTCTACGACCATCACGTTGCCCGTGGCGTTGACGCTGCCGATGGTCATGTTGCAATAGATGCCAAGTCCGCCAAACCGTGAATTATCGCCCGAGATCCGGATCGAGTTTCCCGACGCGCTCCCGCCGAGGGTATCGCTATAACCTGCTGTCGTCCAATACTTGCCTCCACTTGTCACGAACAACGTATTGCTGACCCCACCGGAGGCTCCCACGGACAAGATGCCGGAATTTGTGACGACAGCCCCATTCTCAATTCTCATCTCATTGCCGATGGCCGCCGCGCCTGTGCCGACCGTGATCGCTTGCACAGTGCAGTTCCAGAGTGATTCGGCACCTGTAATTCTCGCGAAGTTAGTTGCGGAGGAACTGCCGATGGTGCTGGCACCGCTCGTGAACAGTTGCCCGCCCCCGACGACGGTCAACGTGTTGCTGCTCCCGCCGCTGGCTCCAGTTGAGAGGCCGTTGACATTCGTCACGACACCATAATTATCGATGCGTAGAGTGTTGCCGATGCCTGCGGTGCCTGTGCCGACCGTGAGGGACTTGGCATTCAGGTCCCAGAGGGTTCCTTGCCCGGTCACGACGGCCAAGTTGCCCGTGCAAATGTTTCCAATAGCCGATCCTGTTCCGGCTGTGCCCCCAAACCACTTCGCACCGTTGGCGAGAATTAGGCTGTTGCCGTAAGCTCCTAAGTTCTGGCCAACATTGACATACGCGTTGGAAACTGTGCCCGCCTGATCCACGAGCATCACGTTGTTGAGCCCGCCCGAGTCGCTCGCCCGTATCAAACCGCCGTTGCAGTCCAACAGCGACCCCGTGCCGGTGACTGTGACGGTATTACTCCCGATGCCGTTATATCCTATGGCAACGCCGCCTTGGGCATAGAACCGGCCGCCGTTGGTCACAACCAGACGGTTGTAAGCGTTAGCGGTCGAGTACCCGACCCAGAGGTTCTGAGTGGTGTTGGTGATCCAAAGGCTGCCCTGGGAGACCGTCATGAGATTGCTGACGCCGCCGCTTCCGACAAAGAAACGTGACCCGCTACAGTCCCACACCGTGCCGGTGCCGGTGAACAGCGCCTCATTGAGATTGCCGTTGGCTCCGATGTACGGTGCAAGGGAAGTACGAATCCGAACATTATTATTGGTGACCAGCAGCCGGTTGTAGGACGCGCCGGTCCCGCTGCCCACACTCAAACTGCCGTTGGTGATTGCAAGAACGGAGCCCTCTCCGAAGTTCAGCACATTGCTCCTGCCGCCGCTGTTCAGGCCCACGACCGAGTTGGTCGAGGCGAACAGGCTGCCGCCGCTGTTGATGACGATCTGGCCGTTGGTGGCGTCCAGAGTGAAACCCAGGCCCGTGGCGAAACCGGGGCCGTTGGTGACGACGCCTCCGCTGTCGATCTGTAGCCGCCCGTTGGTGCGGATGGAGAGGTTCGTATAGGCCAGGACGGCGTTGGTCACAATCAGCCAGGCCTCGCCGCTGGTGCCCAGATTTTTGATTTCCACCGTACCGACGGCATAAGGCAGAGCCGTGTCGATGACCGCCCTGTAAACAGCGCCGTCGACGCGGTTGGTCAGATAGGCGTTCTGGTTAGCGCCGTCCTGGCCCGGATACTGCGAGGCGTTCCAGTTAACGGAGTTCGTCCAGTATCCTCCATTCGCCGTGTTAATCCATGTTGCCGTCGTCGCATCCGATGATTGAGCCGAAAACCATAGGCAGCCCATCAGCAGGCATGTTGACGCCTTTACCTTCGCTTGCGTTCTCATAGCGGATTTCTCCTCAATATACTGTCTAGACTTTATTCCAATTGGGAAGTGCCTTTAGGCCGGGCATTTCGCGTCTGTGGAACGTTTTTGTTCGGTCGAACAAGAAATTGATCTGAATCGATCCATCAACCACTCGATATGAACAAAACAGCACACACAACCCATTAATCGCTCACAGTATAAATTGGGGCGGATATTCTAGTCAACCCCGACTTTAGCCTGGCCTGTTCTTTTCACTTTTCTCGCTTGCCAACGCGGGCTGTTTTTCCTATTTTGTTTCTGCGTATAGTAACAGTTTTGCAACCCATCCAACGGATCAATCCATTGTGAGGTAGTATGACAGACCAGAACACGCGACACACGACCCCTGACGAGAACGGATTTTTTGGAAAGTACGGCGGAAAATTCCTGCCACCCCAACTGGAGAAGCCGTTCGCGGAAATTATCGAAGCCTATCACCGGATCGAGAACGACGCCGCCTTTATCGCCGAGCTGCGCTCAATCCGCAAACATTTTCAAGGGCGTCCGACCCCGGTCTATCACGCCC
>CAYSXF010000702.1:0-3290 GCA_964434815.1 uncultured Lentisphaeraceae bacterium | reverse complement strand
CGAGAGCCAGCCCAGCCCGAGAAAAATCAGCGCCATGAGCGCGACGTTGCACAAGGCGTAGATGCCCAGCACCCGGTGCGCGGGCGCGAACCGCAGGATCGCGCTGCCGGAGAACCGTCCGGCCGTAAAGAAAATGAAGGCCATCGAAAGCATCGCGCTGGCGCAGTACTCCGTGATGTGCCAGGCGCCGCCTGCTTGGTACTTCATGTTGTCCGGAAGCAGCCCCGCGATCCCGGACGGCAGCGCGGGCATGTAGTCGGGGTCTTTCACGTAGTTGATGAAGAAACTGAAAATCCCCGTCTGCGCAGCGCAGTACAGGAACTGCGAGACGACGGCGAACACGAAATGCCATTCCCTGTACAACGGCCGCGGCGGCGATTGAGTGGCCGCGTCCGGACGCGTCTCATCTTTCGCTTGAAGTTCGGGCACTGGCGCAAAAGTGAAGGCCGCAATCAGCGCCGCGACGATGCCCGCGACAATCAGGTACGGGATGTAGAGGCTGGCGTTGCTCGTGTTGGCCTCGCCCGTCTTGGAGAGGATGAATGATCCGCCCAGGAGCGGGCCAAAGATCCAGCCGACCGCGTTGCAGCTCTGCGCGAGGTTGATGCGGGCCACGCCGGCCTCCGGCGACCCGAGCACCGTGGCATACGGGTTGGCGATCGTCTCGATGAAGGTGAACCCGCACGCCACCAAGCCGAGCGCCAGCAGGAACACGCTGAAGACCGTCATCTGCGAGCCGGCGATCTTCGTCACCGGGACAAAGCAGACGCAGCCGACCGTGATGACCGCGAGGCCGAAGAGGATGCCGCCCCGGTAGCCGAAGCGCCTCGCGAACAGGCCGGCCGGGAGCGCGAGCAGGAAATAGCCGCCATACCAGAACCCCTGCACCAAAGCGGACTGGGCCTTGGATACGTGCAGCGAATTTTGAAAGTGCTTGTTCAGCACGTCGATCATCCCGTTGCACAGGCCGGAGAGGCAGAACAGGCAGCAGACCAGCAGGAAGGTCACGAGCACGCTCTTCCCGTCCGCCGCCCGGAACATCCCGCCGAGGCTCCTGCCCGACGTCTCTGGGGACGGATCAATGCGCGTATTCATGCGCGACCTCCATGGCGATCCGCGCCCAGTCCCACAGTCGCTCGGGGTGGCCGCGCACGGTCGAGATGTCCTTCATGATGAGTTCGACGTGGCAGCCGCCGCGGGCCTGATCAAGAAAGGCGGTCAAATCGGCGCGGGCGCGGTCCGGGCTCCAGCCGTCCTCCGCAAAGACCGCCGGGCTCGGCTTGCGGCTCAGGACGTAATCGCCGCCCACCTTCTCCACGATCTGCCGCGTGTCGCACCACGGGCTGGCGGAGATCTTTCGCAGGTTCGGGATGCGGCGCAGCAGGTCGATCTTGTTGCTCAGCGGCTCGCAGCAGCCGTAATAGACCAGGCCCCAGCGCTTGAGCCAGCGCAGGTCGTGCTCCAGCGCGAACTCCCAGTGCATCTGCGGGGACACCTCGGAAAAGATCTGCGCGTTGGAGCAGCCCCACATGTTGTGCGGCCTGACCCAGTCCGGGTCGTACGGTTTGCCGGGCAACTGGCCAATGTACCCGTAGCCTCCGGAACCGATGCGGGTGTTGTCGCAGTCGAGCGCGAGAAGGTTCAGCGACTCTAACTGGTCCAGCTCAACCATCCACGCATCCACCATCCGCTCGACGCCCGCATGCACCAGCTCCGGGCGGTCGATCAGATCCGTCATGGCCTGCTCGAGGCCCCACCAGCGGATCAGAAAATCCCACGGCGTGAACCAGATGTGCGTCTGCCCGACTTTTCTGACGGGCATGATCCCATCGTAGACGTCGCACATGGCCCGGTAGTGTAGCTCCGTCGCCCTCGGGTCATGGCTGACATGTGGCATCCTGATCTTCTCGAGATCGTCGAAGTCCCTGATCTGCACATTGAAGTGGCGCGAGACCACGTCGCCGTCCTCGGACGTCTTGACGATATCGACATCCTCCACGATGCCGAAGTCGGTGCTGTGGAACAGCAGCGGGCAGACTAGGTAGTCGCTGACCACCATATCCCCCGGCAGGTGCCGCCACTGGTAAAGAGTCCGTCTGAGTTCGCGCTCTTGGTCGCGGGCCCACGGGTGCTCGCACATCAGCGTCAATTCGCCGTCGACGTTCATCTCGTTCCAGCAGATCTCGTTGATCCACACCATGGGACGCTCGGACTGCAGATCGTTGAGCCGCTGCCAGAGGCGCGCCTTCTCCCTGTGGACCGGCAGCGCGGCGATTTCGGCCAGTTCCGAGGCCAAGCGTCGCAGGGTGTCCTTGTCTGCTTGGCTCAGCACGACTTCGACGGCTTGCGGCACGGGCGTGCGATGGCTCGGATCATGTAACATGCTAACTCCTAACTATTCCTTCAGCGTCCCCGCATGGAAAACCGCAGCGCGGTAACGCCGTAGGCTGGCAACTCGAGGCGGAGCGGCGTTTGGAGCGCGACAGATTGCGAATCGAAGGCGTTCTCGGCCGCCGTGCCTTTCGGCCAGCCGGAAACCTCGAAGGTGGCTGGGCCGTTGGCGGAGTTGATTAAAAAAAGCCAATGGTCGCCGCCGTAAACGAATTCCTTCGCGGTCCACGACGCCATCTTCTGCTCGCGTTCGCGCTGCTCTTGCGCGTTCGTAACGGCAACCTCGCCGCTCGCCGCACCGCCGAGTTTCACTGCCTCCACCGATGGGCCGTTGACCGGTTTCACATTGAGTTTCTCGGCCGGTTCCCCGCCGAAGAGGAAGACCTGCGCCAGCGCGCGGTCGCCGTTGAGTTCGCGCCCGCACTCGGCGTAAGCGTCGTACCAGATTGACCACGTCTTGGCCACCTCGCGACGCTTGAACAGCGACCAGAGGAAGACGCCTTTTGCGCCTTTCGCCAGGCCGAGGTAGACATCGTGGCGCACCCAGGCGCGGATCTCCTTCTCCTCGCCGGGCTCCGGATCTTTGCAGAGTTCCGGCATGACCAGCGGGATCGCGCCGGGCCGGCCTCCGGCCTTGATCGCCTCTACCTCCTGCTCGACGCTCCAGCCGACCCAGGCGCGGTCGCGCTTCTTGCCGGACAAGTTCACGTAGCAGCCTTTACCGACGATATCGACCTGCTTCACGATCGGCAGGAGCGTGTCCTTGGTGCGATGGTTCGGGTTGTAGTGGTAGATCGGCCGCTTCAGAGGATCGTTCGCGCGGATCGTGTCACAGACGATTTCGAGATAGCGCATCTCATTCGGCCGCCAGCAGCGGAGTTCTTCGGGCTGCACCGCCC
>CAYSXF010000701.1:0-3291 GCA_964434815.1 uncultured Lentisphaeraceae bacterium | reverse complement strand
TACACCTCTCTATTCGTCGGCAGCGTCAGATGTGTATAAGAGACAGGCGTTTTCTGAGGAGACCAAATAGGGAAGCCTTCACGCCATTTGGCATGGCCGAAAACCTTGGCATCTCCGTTATCGAACTGTGCGTAGGCACCGATCGCCGCAAGAGCCGCCTTGGCGTTCAAAGCCAGTCCCGCGCGATAAAGCTTCACAAGCGCCTCATCCTTTTCCATCGCGCAAAGTCTGGCCAGCGCACCTTGCGAGCCGACATAGATCCAAAGCTGATACGTATCGATATTGGCAATCGCCTCGCGGTCGGCAGCGTAACCCAGCGCACAGATTTCCGCCCGCGTTTTTTCACAGCCTGCCGGACGTTGCGCCTGCGCTTGGCGATACCGGGCAAGCCAGACGTCATCGCCCGTCACCTCGTACATGGCCCTGAGCAAATATAAATAGCGAACCGCATCGCGGAACAGATGTCCCTGATAGCCGCCGCGAAACTGTCCTTTGAATGCGCCGTCGCAGGGACATTTCCAGCCTGTCGACTCAAGGACATCGGCCACCTCTTTCATCTTGGCCACTATGCGAGCGCGCTCGTCGCGATCGGGGAGTCCGCTCATCACATACGCATGCAGCCCGTAGAACCAGGGATGCGTCTGATCGTCGGAGCCCATCGGATAGTGACATTTCCCGTCGGTTCCCACGCCTCTTGCGACAAACCCAGGCACATCCGAAATCGAGGCACACAGTAGCAGCCCGCGCGCTAACCTCTGCGCGCCAGCCTTGTCCCGCAGGTCGCCGCTGCGCCGCGCACGTTCGCAAGCCGCCGGCAAATACAGGCCCGTGAACATGGGCCCGTTCTCGATGGGGCTCCACCATCCGATGGCGTTTGGCTTGCCCAGCCTGCAGTCCTCTGGTGTGGGAGTCTCCCCGACGAAATCGTGGATCAGGCCGTCAGCCCCGATGAATTTTCCCCACAGCGCGGCGTGCGCCGCGTCCGCAGCGCGGGCGGCGGACGCCTCATCGGGGTCTCCGCGTGTCACAGTCGGCGCGACACCCGCCAGCAGCGCGGCGGCCGCCCATGTGCAAGTTCTTCTATTGATTGCGTTACGCATTTCGATTTTCAAATCCGGGCTTGCGGGTCGGGGGTGAGATGGTGTAATGTGTTGACGATGTTGTGAGTGAAATTCGGCTTCATGCCGTGAGAGTTTCGCGCTCCTATACTCATGGCATCTTTTTCAACTTCTAACTCCTACTTCAGCTTCGCGCGGTAAGCCTCCTCGAACGGTTTCACCCAGCAGGCGCCGCACCGGCAGTGCTCGGGATTGCCGCACGTGCCGTCGGCATCGTGGAAAGGCAACGGCTTGAGCGAAGCCTCAGCCAAACCGCGCATCTTTTTGTAGCCCTCGTCGTCCCTGCTTTTCCAGCCCGGGATCTGCCCCCAGCCGCCCGCCGACACCGCCAACGGCGCATTGAGAACGCGGCTCTCCTCGATGCACCCGTTGTTCACCAGCGTCTCGAACGGCTGGCTAGCAAGCGCTTCGCCGAAGCACGTTTTGACATAAGCTCGCAGCGCTTTCTCACCCTCGGGATCGGCCACGCGGCTCTCCTCACGGTTGAAGCTGTAGTTGCCGTAAAGCTGCGCGTTGACGTCCAGCCACGTGATCACCCGCTCCCAGCTCGCGGGATCGAGTTCGGCACCCTTCTCCTTGCCGTGCTTTTTCAGCCACGCGGGCAGGCCGCTCGCATGCGAGAGATAATCCTCGGGCACCGAGGAAGGCGTCTCGCAGTTGCGGTCCATCAGCTTGTAGTATTTCGGGTTCATCACCAGAAACTCATAGGATTTGCTCATGCGCAGCTTGCCGCTCGGGTAGCGCCCGGTCTCGCGCTCGAGATAGGCGCCCGTCAGATTCACGCCGCCCTCGGTTTTATCCAGCCCGTGGCAGCGGATGCAGTACCGGTCGAACACAGGCTGCACGGTGGCCACATAGTTGAACCCCTTCTTCGCGTCAGGGCCAGGCACAGGCGTCGGCTCGTACACGCGGGCCGCCGCGTAATTCACGGGCGGGGGCGACTTCATGCGGTCCTCGTGGCAGCCCGCGCAGCTCATGCGCTCGCCGTCCTGAAGATAGATGAACGAGCGCATGTTCATCACGCACATCTTGTCGGCGTCGAGCAGTTGCACCTGCACCGGCGTGTGCGAAGGGATCGTGAACGCGGTCGAGCCGTCGGCGTTGACCGGCACCGTGCCGAGCACGCCCTTGGCCACCTCGTCCATCACCCAGCTCCGGTGCGGCACGCGCGGCGTGGGCTGGTTGAAGAGCGCGTTGACGCGCAGGTACTTGACGTTGTTCGTCCGGATCGGGTGCAGGCTCTCATAGACGTTCTGCACATAGAAGGTTCCCCTGCCCGTGTTCGACCCCGCCACGAGCGCGGAGGGCAGCACCGGCGGTATGGGGCGCGAGCGCAAGGGGAGCGGCGTAAAGCAGGAAAAGCCCTCTTTCGGCGTGTAGACCCGTTCGCGGTAGGCCTTGCCGTCCTGATGGAACACGAGATAAATCGCGTAAACGCTTCCCGCCGACTCTCCCTCGGTGCCATGCGGATAAGGCGACCACGCCGCGAAGAAGAGCTTCTCGGTCAGCGGATACGGCGAGACATAGGTCGGCATGCCCCAGCCCTCTGACTCGGGATACTTGACCTCCGGCGTAAGCTTGTAAACCGGGTCTGGCCCGTTAACGCCTTTCAGCGGGTCGACCAGAATAATGCTGCCCGCCGTGAAGGAGTGGTGGCCCGTGGCCGTGGCCATCACCTTGCCGCTGCCGGGAATCGGCCGAGGTTCGGTAATCGATTGCGGATAGGGCGTGAGGTTCCCGTAGAAATTCGCCGCCCCCGTACCGTCGGGCTTCATGCTCCAGAGCTTGTGGAACGTGCAGTCGTTCCGGTTGACGTACTCCCAGCGGTTATAGATGATGCGGCCGTCGTTCAGCACCGCCGGGTCAAGCTCGTTAGCCTCGCCCCAACTGAGCGCGCAGATGCCCGTTCCGTCGAGTTCGCCGCGGTGGATCAGGAACGCCGGCGCGTTGCGGCCCGCGTGGCAGCGGGCGATGTTCTGGCTGCGCGTGGAGGTGAAGACGAAACCGCCGTCCGGCAAATAGTGCGAATCGAAGTCCTCGATCATCACGGTATAGTTGCCGTCACGCCGCGTCTTCTCCCACGGATCCTTTGCCGTGCCCGTCACCTGCCGCACGCCGCTGCCGTCCCTGTCTCTTATACACATCTGACGCTGCCGACGAATAGAGAGGTGTA
>CAYSXF010000700.1:0-3293 GCA_964434815.1 uncultured Lentisphaeraceae bacterium | reverse complement strand
GCATACGCCCGGTTCAAGCAGGTCGATGTGCAAAGCGCCCGCACAGTGTCGGGCTACCCACGTGGATTTGCCGGTTCCGCGCGGCCCGAAAAGGAAAAAACTGCCAGCCGGCGAATAGATTAATCGGGTTCGGTAGTTCATAGTTAATGAGAGAATAGGCCGATTTACGCCAAAAGTCAATCTATTATGCCATTTATGCTGCGTAAATGGCGGTATGATATAAATAAAACGTTATAAAACTCACTTTGATCAGAAAAAGTGGCACGGGCGTCTTACCCGTGATTCATGGGCGGGGTGCTCATGCGACGAAAGGTTGTGCAAGAGGCCTCACTCGTGCGTCAGCGCGCTGACTGGATGCTGCTCTTCCGGCCGAGAACCATGCAGTTGTAGAGCGCGCGGCCAACCTGGTCCCGCGTGATGTAGCGCTCCTCTCCGGGCTTCTCCTCAAAAGAGACAACAGTCTGCTCGAAGGTGTCGTAAATCGAGACGCCCATCTCGTCGTGCGCCCAGACCGCGGGATTGTTGAGGTCGATATCCGAGGTGAAGTGGAAGAGCAGTTTCCCCTCTTCCCAGTAAGCCCATATCTCGTTCGCAACCGCGTGGACAGGGGCGAAGTACACGGTGTACTCGCCCTGCCGCGCGACGGGAAGCGCGAGCGCGGCGACCTCCTTAGCAACGGCCTGCTTCATGCGCGCCAGCAGCTCGTCGCTGGGATAAACAGCTTGGGCGCGCTCCTGAAACAGCCGGGCGTCGAGCGCGGCGGGGTCGAAATCAAGCCGGGCGTAGTCGCCCGCCTCTGACGCGTCGTGCGGCTCGCGGCTGATGCGGACGATGCGGTAGCCGCCGCTCTTGATGTCGAGCTTGAGCTCGGGGATGCGGTAGTCGGTTTTCTTCAGGGTGACCGTCACGCCTATGGAAGGGAACACAACCTCCATGAAGCGGCTCTTGTCGCTCACATCCGTTACGACCTGGACGCGCCTGATCCAGAGCTGCCGGTCAAAGGCGGGGTCACTCCGCTTAAAGTCGTTCTCGTCGAGATACCACCGGTAGAGATAGTGGCAGATCTGGAAGAAGCCGTCGTCTCCGCCGAGTTCGGCGAAAAGGGCCGCCGCCTCTTTCTGGTCCTGTCTTGCGTGTATGTTTCCGAACAGCGTCGTGAAATCCCTTGTGGGCAGAAAACGGCAACCCGCCGCCATCAGAACTGCGCTGAGGGCGAGGGCGTGAAGGCCAAGTCGATTTTTCATGATGATTTTATTCTATTTGGGAATGCTGACAAATGCTGATGATCCGGATACAGACGTCTTTGCGGCGTCGGAGGCCCGCCGCTCCAGCGTGAAGAAACGGTTGCCGCCCAAGCGTCCGTGCTGACGGTCGGGAATGCGCACGAACGTTCCGCCTGGGTGATAGAAATCCTGATCCGTCATCCAGCCATAGGCGCGGCCCGTGACTTTCTTGGGCGGAATATGCGTGATGTTCTCGAAGAGGTCGGGACCGGGCGGCTTGCCTGCGAGGTAATCGGATGCCAGTTGCTGGGCATAGACGAGCAGCCTTGCAAAACGGCCCGGATCGCCTTCGCCCGCGATGCGTACCAGATTGTCGACGCGCTTGGTCACGCGCGGGGCCATCGCCGGACGGCCCTTGCTGTCGCGGTAGAAGCCGTCCATCTGCCCGTGGAAGCCGCCTGCAGTGATGATGTCGAGCACATCGCGAGAGAGCGTGTCGGCGATTTCCTTGCGCGTGTAGCCGGGCGGAACAAAGTCTCTGCGCGCGTCGATGACCAGCAGCAGGGCGCGCATGGTCGCCTTGGAGTCCTCCTCGCTGACGTAGCCGCGCTCGCCGGGAAACGGGGTTTCGTTGATCAGCAGCCTGGCGACATAGCCAGCGGTTTCCGTGGCAGGCGAAAGCGCGACAGCCGGTGCCGCCAGCCCTGACGACACGCCTGCCATTAGTAAGAGACACATAACTATGATGATGACTCTCATCTCTTGCGTCAGCCCTCAGAAAAACGCCATCAGTTTAGACAAACCCTCGGAAAAGGTGTATCGTTTTCTCGTTGTGACGGGATTCGGCGGTCGTTTGCATTCCTTCCGGCCAATAAAAAATCGGGAGCCTTTGTTTATGCAAATGTATTGGGCTGAGTGAGTTATGTCACACATGGCAGAAATGCCGTTTCGAAGCGCCCGCAGACGTTGCGGGGACAATTCCTACTACCGAAACGAGGTGCGTTGAAGAGCGTATCCGACCAGGCTTTCGACGATATGACCGACAAGGAGCTTGAAACCCCGCGCGCCAACAGCGGCCTGGGTGTGAAAGCCAAGCTGGACACGGAACCCCCAAGGAGAAAACAACTCTCAACGCCCAACGTTCAACTCTCAACTCTTAAGTAAATCATTTGAGCGTTGAGCGTTCATGTAAATACGATAGACGATTCGCGTCCGGTTTCAACCGTTCTTTCATGACGGAAAGAGAAAAAAATCAGGGCTGGGGCGGCGTGCCGCCGGTCTTGGTGTGCGCGGCGATCTGGAGGCTCATGAGGGCCCAGAAACCGCCGATGAGGCCGGCCACGTGCGACTGGAGCATGGCGGGCAGGCTGTAGATCACGCAGAGGCTGGGGAACCAGAGCGCCCAGTTCATCACCAGGTTCGGAACCACCAGCCGC
The DNA here is from genome assembly GCA_964434815.1 of uncultured Lentisphaeraceae bacterium. Lineage (GTDB taxonomy): Bacteria > Verrucomicrobiota > Kiritimatiellia > RFP12 > UBA1067 > CAYSXF01. Next base: position 634 of record CAYSXF010000700.1, on the reverse strand, counting down.
CGGTACCAGCCCTTGCCAAGCAGCGGGGCGATCGCCGACCAGCGGTAGCCGCGGTCTTTCCACAGGTGGGAGAGGGCCACGGCCGGCGAGGCGAAGAAGGCGGTGTAGCCGAACTGGTCAGTGAAGACTTTCAGCGTCAGGGTCTTCAGGTCAGCCTCGTTCCCGTAGAGCGTGATCAGGAAGGCGTAGAACTTCGGCAGGATCAGGCCCATGATGCCCCAGAAGCCGAGCGCGAACAGCAGGGCCTTGCCCGGCTCTTTGGGCCGCAGCGCCGGTATCGCCAGGCAGAACAGGTAAGGGATGATCCCGCAGAAGAAGAGGAAGCTGCTGAGCGAAAAGGCGATGCCGTAGCGCTCCTGCCAGTGGGAGACGGTCAGCATCGCCTCGCGCACGGCGGGTAGCCAGTGATAGGACGCCAGCAACGTGAAGGCCGCCGCCTGCAACACAAGGCCGGGAATCAGGTTGGCGCGCGCGGCTTTGAGGCCGATCTTCCACGGATTCGTTTCCATCGGCTCTATATTACCCGACGCGGCGCGCAGGGCAAAGCGCAAACAGCGTAATCGCCGTAATCGCAAGGCGTGGTGACTTGCAAGATCAAACGAACGTTTTCAGGCTGCGAGTTTATTGAGTTCCT
>CAYSXF010000699.1:0-3300 GCA_964434815.1 uncultured Lentisphaeraceae bacterium | reverse complement strand
GTTTTTGACCTGGCTCAACAAGGTAGAAAACGTGGTCGTTTCCGTGACCCAGAACGGCTTATTGGGATAAGCCGTGCCGTTGATGGTGTTCTGGTAGCCGCTGGCGTCGCCGCCGTATTGATGGATGCCCCAGCAGGCCAGCTTGGCCATGATCACGGGATCGGCGATGCACGCATTGAAAAAGGAACTCCAATCAAAGGCCGTTTCCGGCGCGACGAAACGGACATCGCTCATGCCGATGGCGTCCAGCTTGACGGCGAGCGCGTGCAAAATTCCGGCGAACTGCGTCGCGCCCATGCTCGGCCCTTCGACGCCGCCCGTGTCCGTTTCATTGAGCGGCGAGATCAGGTTGAATTGAACACCGGCAGTGTTCCTCGCATAGAAAAGCAGCGACGCCATGGTCTCGACGAACTCATCGTCGTTCGTGGACGTGACGGTGGCGTTCGTTCCCATCCACGCCGGCGGCTGGCCCATGAAACTGATGACGAGGCCGTTGGTGATCCCCTTCTGGTTCAGGTAGCGCAGCGTGTTCCAGACGCCTTGAAAGTGCGCGTTCGTATAAACGGTGTTGTAATAGGTCCAGTTGAAGTTAGTCGGGCTGGCATTATCGTTGAGCGCCTCCCAATCCATCTCCTCGATGACGGCCCTGAAAATGCTGGCCCCGGCCTGATCCGCCAGCAGATCAATCGCCGGCCTCACCTCGCCGCTGTTCCACCAGCCGGCGTTGATGTTGACCCCATAGCCGTCAATGGTCTGACAGGTCTGCGCGCCATCGAACGTCACATTGGCCACGGACTGAAAAGTGCTCGGGTCGAGTAGCACGCGGATCTGATTCGTCGCGCTGTGCCGCACTCGCAGCACGCCGGCTGGCTGATCGTAAGCCCAGCCCTCGTCCGTCAGGCTTGTGAGTTGCGGTAGCGCCACGCCGCCCGCGAGAACGTTGGTCGGAACCGAGGCGAGCCGGAACAACTCCGTGGCAGCGTTATCCCACGTCGTGTAGACGATGCTCGCGTTTGTATAAGCGATGGACTTCACCACCGAGGATGCCCGCAGCAGATGGTTTTCATCCGGCGGCGCCCACTCGGGAACAGCCGCCATTCCGTAGTAATACATCCGTGTCGCTTCGCCGTAGCAGTCGGACCACCAGTAGCCGACGCCATCGGTCGGGCCGTCGGAGGACTGGCCGTTGTCCTGCATCATGTAGGTGTTGTAGGCGAAACAGCGGTAGGCCCGGTCTTTGTAGGCGACGTCGCCGCTCACAGCGTACCATTGGGCGTATTGCGCGCCGAGGCGGGCGGTTTGGTAACCCATCCGCATCATATAAGCGGTTTGCTCGGCGGGGACGTAGGCACCGTGGTACTGGCCGGTCAACCCATCCGGTGTGCTGACGTTGACGAAGTTGTCCTCGGCCCACTTGATGAGTTTGAGTGCGTTGGTCTGGAAATCCGGATCCCACGTCGGGTTATCGAATTCGTACAGGCACATATCACTGGCGCAGGTGGCACTCCAGTTATTCGTGCCATTGATGCCCACGTCACTGTGACCGTCCACCCAGTTTCCATTCCGCATCGGATACGTCAGCAGCCAGTTCTTCAGCGTGGCGCAGGCGCTGATGTAGTTGGACACGTTGCCGTGGTTGTTTGCGATCAGCAGGTCGAACAATTCCAACGCACCATCCCAGCTTGCGGCGTAGGGCGAATGCCCCAACCCCGTTTGCGAGTTGACCACATAAGGCCACGGCGAGTTAGTCGCGCTGCCGGCCACCATATTCGTCGCCAGCACGTCGGCAACGTGGATGGCCTTGTCACGGTATTTCGCGTCGCCGTAAACCTGAAACATCCGATACATGGAAAACCCGATGTCTGCCGCCAGGTCCACATGGCAATCCCATAGCGACCAAGGCCCGGAAAACCCGCGGAACTCGGTGTCCCCGGCGTTGCTCGTCCCGACCGGGAACTCCGGCCAGACGTGGTTCGTCGGCGTTTGACCGTGAGCCAGCGAGTAATCCACGAGGCCTTTCACATAGTCGAGCGCCGCGCGATTGCCGGAATATTGGTAGTAAAGCCGCGCGCTCTCGACCCAGTTCGGGATCTTCTCGCCGACGTCATTCTCCCAACCCGTATCCGCCGTTGGAGGGCTCCCCGGATGCCATGCGCAATACAAATACGAAATGGGAAGTCCGTGCGTGTCATTCGGTGCGGTTAAGGCCCACGCCCAACACTGGTCGAGATAGTTGTCGAAGGCGTTGGCGGCGGGAGTGAACCAAGGCACGATCTTGCCGTCGGCGTCCGTCGCCAGCGTGTGATAGCGCAAGACCTCTGCACGGGAAGCCGTGCAGACAGCAATTACCAACGCGGTAATTATGACACTATTGATGGCGCTCATGATTCGATTCCGTTGTTGCCATTTTTTGTGCCATCCGCGATCAGTTGACGATCAACGCCCGTGAATAGGATTCTAACGTTCGAGCTGATGTTGGCTGAAGGCGATGCGCATCTCGCTTGCCACGACTTGAAGGCGCTTGTCCCTTGTCCACAGAAGGCAAGCGTCCAGGCAGCAGGAGGCAAGGATGTGCGCATCAATCAGTCCGATACCCCGCCCCATCAAGTGGTGGCGCTCGATGAAGAGAAGGATTTCATCGTCCTCGACCTTGGCTGCGCTCGGCATCGCATGGAGACAAGCGATGATCTCCTTTCGGTTGTTTAGATTTCCGCAAGCCAGCTCTCCGAGGATGAACGGGTGAACGGCGACCGCCTCCGCTTCCAGTAACGAAGACAGCGTTACGCTCGTCTGCCGGAAGTGGTCAATCCAAATCGATGTGTCAACGAGCACCACTACGCAGTCCTCCGTCGCGGGATGGGTCTGACGCTGGGCTCAGAGCCGCCGAGTGCCGCTAGGCGCTGCGCACTGCTGCGTGCCACCAAGGCCTCCAGCCCCATTCGCACCAATGTGGTCTTCTCTTTCACTCCGGTAAGCCGAGCGGCCTTTGCAAGGATTTCATCGTCGATATTGAGTGTCGTTTTCATATGGCAAAGTATGTACGATACGTCTGTATCTGTCAAGCGGCTCACGGGCGTCTTTCAAGGCCTCTTCTCGTCTTGGACGCCTGTCAGCGCCACCTTGCCCATATCGCCGAAAGCCTCGTAGCCCGAGGTGATGACTTCTTCGCCCGGCTCCAAACCTTCCAGCACTTCGTAGAAGTCGGGGTTTTGGCGGCCGATCTTGATGGTTCGGCGGACAGCCACGCGCGTCTGCGGATTGACGGCGAAAACCCACTGGCCGCCCGTGGACGCATAGAAC
>CAYSXF010000698.1:0-3302 GCA_964434815.1 uncultured Lentisphaeraceae bacterium | reverse complement strand
TCCGTGGCACGACCGCAAATTCGCCAGGTTCCATCGTATAGCTGGCGCGGCCGCGTGACAGCGACCGGATTGCGGTTGAGTACCCGAAAAGTTCTGCCAACGGGACCTGCACGCGAATGATCTGCATGTCTCCACGCGTCGTCATATCGCGCACCGAACCGCGGCGGCCGTTAATATCCCCCATGATGTCGCCGACATAGTCGGCAGGCGTCACGATGTCGAGGGACATGATCGGCTCCAGCAATTCCGGTGAGGCGGCCAAAGCCGCTTCTCGGAACCCCATCACGGCCGCGGTCCTGAAAGCCACGTCTGTTGCCGTTTCCTCATCCGTGAACACGACCTCCGTCACCTTCGCCAGCACGTCCGTCATCGGGTATCGCGCTAAGACTCCGGTCAGGATGCCGTCCGTCAATCCTTGCTCCACGCAGTCGGCCAGCTTCTCATCAGGGAACTTCCGCCGCACCGTGGAGGCGATCTCCACCGCATGGCCGCTGCCCCGCTTCTGAGGAGCCACCTCGACCGTCAGCTGCGCGTAATGACGCTTCCCGCCCAGCTCGCGGTCGAAGAGATAAGTGCTCTTCCCCGGCGCTGTGACGGTCTCGTAGTACGACACCATCGGACGGCCCGTGTTGGCCTCACATTTGAACTCTCTGCGCAGGCGGTCCACCAGGATCTCCAGGTGAAGCTCGCCCATGCCGCTCAAAATCGTCTGCCCCGTCTCCGCATCGACACGCACCTGACAGGTCGGGTCCTCTGCGGCGAGCAACCCCATCGACTCCGTCAGCTTGTCTTTGTCAGCCCGTGACTTGGGCTCGATCGCCATGAACATCACCGGCTCGGGAACCGTGATGCGCTCCAAATAAACCGGCTGAAACTCGGCGCACAGCGTGTCGCCCGTGGTCGCGTCCTTCAGACCCACGATCGCGCCGATCTCGCCCACGCCCAGCTCGTCCACCTCTGTCTGCTCGTCCGCGAACAGCCGCACGATCTTCATGATGCGCTCGCGCTTGCGGCTGCGCGGATTGTACACGTTCTGGCCCTTCTTCAGCGTCCCCGCGTAGATGCGCACAAAGAACAGGCGGCCCACATACGCGTCGGTGGCGATCTTGAAAACCAGCGCCGTCAGCGGCGCCGCCGCGCTCTGCTCGCGCGTCACCTTACCTTCGCTCTTCAGGTCCGTGGCCACCACCGGCGGACGGTCCAGCGGCGACGGCAGATACCACATCACCGCGTCAAGCAACTGCTGCACGCCCTTGTTCCGCAGCGACGAGCCGCATAGCACAGGAACTACTTTACCAGCAACTGTTAGACGCCTTAATGAAGCTCTAAGTACATCAGGTGCCAGCTTGAAGTTCTCAAAGAATTTCTCTACTACCTGATCATCTTTATCAGCCACTTCGAAGCACAAAGCCTCACGCATCTCTTGGGCTTTTTTGAGTAGCTCTTCAGGAATCTCGGAAACCGTGACCTCGCGTCCCTCGGTGCTCTCGTCGTACTTGAGAGCCTTCATCTCCAATAGGTCGATCAGACCGCTGAACGTCTCGGCCTGACCGATCGGCAGCTGCAGGCACACGGGATTCGCGTGCAGCTTGGTGCGGATCTCGGAGACGCACGCGTCGAAGTCCGCGCCCATCCGGTCCATCTTGTTGATGAACGCGATGCGCGGCACGCCGTATCGGTCCGCCTGGCGCCAGACCGTCTCCGACTGGGGCTGAACCCCTCCGACAGCACAAAAAACGCCCACGGCGCCGTCCAAGACGCGCAATGAGCGTTCCACTTCAATCGTAAAGTCCACATGTCCGGGCGTGTCGATCAGATTGATCCGCACGTCCCGCCAGGAACAGGTGATCGCGGCGCTCGTGATAGTGATTCCACGCTCGCGCTCCTGTATCATCCAGTCGGTGACAGTGTTGCCATCGTCCACATTGCCTAGACGGTGCGTGCGCCCTGCGTAGAAAAGGATCCGCTCGGTCGTCGTGGTTTTGCCCGCGTCGATGTGGGCCACGATACCGATGTTCCGGACATTGCAAAGCGACACGTCCCCGCCGTCCGGCTGTTGGCCGGCCGCAGCGATAGTCCGTTTGTCTGCCTTGCTTTCCAAGACGCTCACCATTCACCCTTGACTTGTCAAAGAACAGCGGATGTTCCCGGCAACTTGCCGGCTTATCCTGATACCGCTGCGGAAGGGGATTCCGCAACCTCTCAAAAACTGGGTACGGGCGACCGGCGGGTCGCCCTTGCATCGCCTACCACGCGTAGTGCGCAAAGGCCTTGTTGGCCTGCGCCATCTTGTGCGTGTCGTCGCGCTTCTTGATCACGTTGCCCTGATTGTTGAAAGCTTCGATCAGCTCCATCGCAACCGCCTTGGGCATCGGGGTGCCGCGGCGCGCGCTGGCGTACATCGACATCCAGCGGAGAGCCAGCGACAACTGGCGGGCCGGACGGATCTCGACGGGAACCGGATAGGTCGTGCCACCGACGCGGCGCGACTTCACTTCGACTTTCGGCTTCATGTTGGCGATCGCGATGTCCATCACCTCGATCGGGTCCTTGCCGGTCTTGTCTTTCAGCTCTTCGATCGCTCCGTACACGATGCGCTCCGCCGTGGTCTTCTTGCCGCTCTTCATGAGCGCGCGGATCACGCGGGCCACCAGCTCGCTGTTGAATTTCGGATCTGCGGGCTGCGTCCGTTTTACTGCTCTACGCCGTCTTGCCATGTTATTCCTCTAACGATTCGTTTGTGCGGGCGGACCTTCATGTCCGCCCTTGTTCGCTATTTCTCGGTCTTCTTTGGACGCTTCACGCCGTACTTCGAACGGCTGCGGTTGCGCCCGGCCACGCCCAAGCTGTCGAGACAGCCGCGGACGATGTGGTAACGGACGCCGGGAAGATCCTTGACGCGGCCGCCGCGGACCAGCACGACGCTGTGCTCCTGCAGGTTGTGGCCCTCGCCCGGAATGTACGCAGTCACTTCGTAACCCGTCGTGAGACGGACACGGGCGACCTTACGCAACGCCGAGTTCGGCTTCTTGGGCGTCTGCGTCTTCACGACGAGACAGACCCCGCGACGCTGGGGACACGCCTTCAGCGCAGGCGACTTGCTCTTCTTGCGCAGCGGCGTACGGCCTTTGCGCACTAACTGGTTGATCGTCGGCATCGAATATGAATCCTTCCCAATTGGAAATAAATGGAGAGATAAGTTAGCACAGAGCGCGGGTGGCGTGCAAGCGCGATTTGAAGTTTTTTTCGACGGGGCGAAGTGCAAAATGAAATGCACGCTTTTCGAAAAGTGGGGCAGGCGG
>CAYSXF010000697.1:0-3302 GCA_964434815.1 uncultured Lentisphaeraceae bacterium | reverse complement strand
CCCAGGGACGACAGGAATGGGCACCTGCATTGCGAAGGCGTGCCCGCCGACACCCGGCTTCGCAAGGAGTTCGCTCAGAACCGGCGCACCCGACGTGTCGCCGATCGACTCCAGCGCCATCGCCACCGCACGGAAATGTGAGAACTCGCCCGCGTTATCCAGTGCACGCGCTTTATCGAATAGCACCGGCAGCGCCTTCTTTGACTTCGCACGGCCCAACGCGATGATATAGCTGTCCACCCAGCTCACGCTTCGGTTGAACTGACCCATGCCTTTGTAATTCCAGCCCTTGTCCCACGGCATAGCCTTGACCTTTTCAATCAGCAAATCTTCGCCATCCGCATGGCCCATCATCCCCAACACATGTGCGTATTTGAAACGACTCTCGGGGTCGCTTGCTTTGACGAAGGCATCCTTGAGCAACGGCACGCTGCGCCCGTAATCAGCCAACAGCACCGAAAGCCCCTCGTATGCCTTGGGAACAGCCGCTACCGCCGCAGCGACCTTCGCGTCCGACAGCGGATAGGAGTCCTTCATCGTCAGCACGTCCTTCGGCAGAATCTTCATGTCGACGAGGTGCTTCTGCAAGGCCTTCATATCGACGTTGCGGACCGTCACGCCCGTCTTCACAGCCATAGCCGCGGCCACGCCCGCCGCATATCCCTGATTCTGCACGTCGGGCTGCATGCGGAGGATCGGCATCGCGTCGCGGTGGGCGCTGATGCCCAGCCCCGTCACCAGCAGACCGTCCAGCGTCTTGGGCAGGAGACAGCGGTACGGCAGATTCACCTTCATGCCCTTGTGGCCCGGATCATCGATAAAGAACTGCTCGTTCACCGTGTGCCCGTGTGAGTCGAAATTGCTGAGCGGCTGAACCACCACGTCGGGATAGGTGCGTTCGTTCAGCACGTCCTGCGGCATCATGTAGAACGCTCCGACCAGGCGGCGGCGCTCGCGGCTATTGATGACCTGCGCCTGATCCCAGATGTTCGCCCGCATGCTGCACCGCGAGCGCAGCGCGAAGAAGCAGAGATCCGCCGCATCCGTGTCGTCCAGAAAGCCGATGTCCGTGTTCGAATAGCTCGCGCCCAGCGTGCGCGGCGTCTGCCCCACGCCTTGAAGAGCGACCTCAGCCGATGTGATGAACTCCGTGGTCTCGCCCGCGAGCGCGGCCAGTTCCGCGTTGCCCGTGGCGTCGATCGCAGCCTTGCAGCGGATGACCCCCCGCTCGCCGTTTGGGGTCAGCACCACCACCCCGGTGATCCGGTTGTTCTCGACGATCACGCCGTTGACCAGCGTGCCGTACCAGATTTCTGCGCCGGCCACGCGGTTCTGTTTACGGTACCACTCCGACTTGCACTGTGAGAAAACCGTGCCCGTCTCCTTAACGCCCTTATCGATCTCGCTTGTGAACCCCACGCGGTTACCCCAATAGTAGATGCCGATCAGCCCGTCGGTCTCCACGCCGCCCATCTGATTGATGTACTCGCACACGATCGTCTTCGCGCCGCGCCGCGCCGCGCCGATGCCCGCGGGCCCGCCGCCTGTGCCCGCGCCCGCAACCACCACATCGCATTCGGCCAACACCGGCAGCTCACGCGCCTCAGCGCGCACCGCGCCGGATGTCGAACAGAGATAGTCCGGCAGCGCCATCGCGTGCTCGCCGACAGCCACGCCTTTTCGCGGCGCATCCAGGTTGCTGCCGACGCGCACGTCCGACAGCGCCGGCCGCTGCGCCGCCAACCGTGCGGCAGCCGCACCGACCCGCTCGCCCAGCGCCATCAGATTGCCCGGGCGCATCAGTTGTTCAGCGGCCTGGCGCGACACGTCCGCCATCGGGCTGAGCACATACAGATAGTCGGTTCCCTGCGGCTTGAAAACGTTGATGTCCAACGCGTCCGCACCCTGCCACAGAGCCTGCGATGAAGACTGGCCCTTGATCCAGTCCGGCGGCACAAGCGACAGCGTATCCGCCGACTCCAACTGGGTCGGAACAAAGGTCAGGTCGCGCGCCTTCTGTTCGGCTTCCGCGAAAGAGCGCTCCGAACCGTCCCGCATCGGCAGGTTGATTTCGCACTCGAACATGCGCCCCTTGATCGTGTCAGGCATGCCTTTCGGAGGCCTGATGCCGGTGACGCGGGCATTGAAAAGTCCGAACAGCTCCTTCACATGAACGCCCTCAGCCGTGCGCGGCGCTTCGCCCGCAACCACCACGCGCTTGAAAGGATAGGTGCCCGCAGGAAAGGGCGTGGCCTGCGCACCCGCGCTGCGCGCCAGCAGCCCGCGCTCGGTCGCATCGACCACCACTTTGGCCCGGATGGCCTGCCGCCCGCTGCGGTTAGCGATCACCACCCCCGCCAGTTTGCCAGAGGCATCGACCAACGGTTCGCTGGCGAGACTGCCTGTCAGGAACGGGATATGCGCGTTGAGCAGCGCCTGATCCAAGGCTTTCTTAACCTTGAGCGGCGTGGTCTGGTCCGTCAATTTCTCTTTTGCGGCAGCGCCCTGAGCTGGATACACATACAATTCGCCCAGCAGTTGGCGTTTGCATCCCTCGTCCTTCTTTGCCAAAACCTTCACATACCGAAATTTCTTTTGCACGGGCACCGTCAGTGTGACGCACTCGGAGACGCCCGCCGACTGGCGCTCTTTGGACGTGCCGACCGGCTGCCACGCCTTCCCGTCCGCGCTGCCCTGCACCTCGATCATGCGGGTGCAGAAGCCGCCGTCGCCTTCGCGCTCATATACGCTTGCGACGCAATCGCCCAACTCCGCAGAAGCGCCCAAATCCAGCGTCACCGTCACATCGCCACTGTACTGCACGCTGTCTTCCGGCGCGTCCATCCACTTGCCGTCGGCCAACATATCGCCCGTGGTGTCCGTGTGACCCTTGTCCGCCTTGCGGTCAGTCTTGTAGGTGAAAGGCAGAGACGCCGGACGATCGGACGAAATGAACATCGCCTTCTCGAGCGCGCAGCGCGCATCGTCGCCGCTCTCCAACCTCAAGTGGAGCTTGCCAGCCATGTCTTCGCCCAGATAGGGGCGCGGCGCGACCACAAACACCTTAGCTCCGGCTTCAGCAGCCTTGCAGGCGGCTGCCACCGCTCCGGACGATCCGCCGACCACAACGACATCTACATCCTGCACCAGCGGCAGCGTTTTCTCCGTTTCCACCATCCCGGCCGCGCACGCAACCCGGCACACCAAAACACCAGCAATCCACAAACACTTCATCACGTTTTTTCCTTATTCTCTTTTTTTCTTCTAACGTTTTGAACTTGCCAAAAAACAGGCGTTTAAAC
>CAYSXF010000696.1:0-3310 GCA_964434815.1 uncultured Lentisphaeraceae bacterium | reverse complement strand
CTTGAAGCGGATAAAGTCCTTGGCCATCAGCAGCGCGGAGGCACGTTCAATCGACAGCGGCTCATAGTCGCGCAGCCACGCCAGCAGCGCGTTGGGCTGGGCGGGCCAGATGCACTGCGCGGTCTTGGGCAGCGCCCGGGCGTCGACGCCGTCCGCCTTCCACTGCGCAATGATGCCGGCCGCGCGGCCGTCCATGGAGTTGATGCCGTTGCGGACGGGGTTGCCGCCCGCGTCGATCAGATAGAGCCCGTTGCCGTGGCCGGTGCAGGCGACGCAAACGATCTCTGCCGCGTCCACGCCCGCCTTGCCGATCGCCTCGCGGATCGCCTCGGCCGTGCCGCGCCACATGGCGCCCATGTCGCGCTCGGACCAGCCGGGATGAGGCTCGAGAATATCCACCTTGCGCGCGGCGGCTGCCAACTCGCGGCCGTCTTCGGTGAAGACAGCCGCTTTGGACATCGTGCCGCCGTTATCGACGCCGACCAGGTAGCGGGCCATGATTAAGCCTTCTTCCCGTCAATCTTCGGGTTGAACAGCAACGCCATGACCAGCGTGCAGACAAGTGCGCAGGCCAGCGTCACGAGCCAGACGCTCCCCCAGTTCCCTTTCAGCACGGTGGTTCCGCCCTGCAGAACCTCGGGCTTGGTGTAGAACTTGATCAGCGCATCATTGAAGAACGTGCCGATGAACGTACCGACGCCAAAGGCCATCAGCGCATAGAAGCCCTGCGCCTGGCCCTGCATGTCCGCAGCCGCCGTTTTGCCGACATACACCTGGCCGCCGACCACAAAGAAACCGAAAATCACGCCGTGGATCAGGATGCCGACATACACCAGAGAGGTCAGGTCACCGGCTGCGAAATAGTAGGCAGCATAGCGGATCGTCAGGGCAACCAAGCCCGCGACAATCGACCACTTCACCCCGAATTTGCGCATGGCCCACGTCACGAGCAACATGCAGAAGACTTCCGCGGCCTGGCCGATATAGGTCACGGCCGTCACTTGTTGGAAACCCTTCGAGGCAAGGAAGTCTCCCAAGAACGCGAAGTGGATGTTGAAGGGGATCATCGCCACCACCGACACGAAAATGAACACCGCAAAATTCTTATCCTTCAGCATGGACAGCGCACGCAAACCCAGCGCGTCGATCACCGAGAAAGGCTGGCCTTTGCCCTTGGGAGGTGTCGCGGGGCACATCCAGGCGACCAGCGCTGCCACAATCGCCGCGCCTGCGCCGCAGTAGAACGGGATATTCGTTCCATCAATTTTGACGTTGAACACGTGCATGCCCACCAGGCCGAACAGAACGGACGAAACCCAGCCGATGGTGCCGAACACGCGGATCTGCGGAAACTGCTCGGCCGGGCTGTTGGCCATCGCGATCGCCGCGGTCAAACCCCATGTCGGCATGTAGAACAGCAAGGCGATCAGCAAACAGACGAAAACCTCCAACCCCGATGTCGCGCGTGCCGTCATGAAGAGCATCACCGCGCAGATCAGATTAGAAACAGCCAGAACCTTTTCGCCGTTAAAGTAACGGTCGGCAAACATGCCCATCAGCGGCGAGGCCAGGGAGCCCAGCGCCATGGTCGACAGGATCCACGGCTTCCACGCTGTCCAGCCTTCGCCCTGGTTGGTGACGTAAGGCGCCAGAGCGGCCCAGAACACCGCGAACATCATGAACTGCAAGAACATCATCGCACTGAGTTTGACGCGCGTACCGATCGGCATCGTGTTCGACATAGCCTCTTCCCCTCTTTTTGTTCGTAGTGGCGCCGTCAGGCGTCTTGCAGAAAGCCAAATTCCCTGCCCCTGACTTATTGTGGCCGTATTATCACAACCTCCGCGTTGAATTGTCAATGCAAACCGTGTATGCTTAAAAATATGAACCTTCTCGTCACAGCAGGCCCGACGCGCGAGCATCTCGACCCCGTTCGGTTTCTCAGCAACCGGTCGACGGGGAAGATGGGCTTTGCCATCGCGCAAGCGGCGGCCGCACGAGGCCACAGTGTGACGCTCATCGCCGGACCGGTGTCGCTGCCGACCCCTTCCGGCGTGACGCGCGTGGACGTGGTGAGCGCCCTCGACATGCTGGCTGCCGTGCAGCTCCACCTGCCGCGTCAGGAAGCGCTGGTCATGTGCGCCGCCGTTGCCGACTGGCGCCCCAAAACGGCCAGCGCCACCAAGCTCAAGAAGAACGAGATGAACCCGGTGCTTGAACTGGAGCCCAACCCCGACATTCTGAAGGCCATCCGGCCGCTCAAAGGCCAGAGGATCTTCGTGGGCTTCGCGGCCGAAACCGGCGACCCGCTGGCAGAGGCACAGCGCAAACTGGAGTCGAAAGGTCTCGACCTGATCGTCGCGAACGACGTCACCCAGCCGGACGCCGGCTTCGCGGTTGACACCAACCGCGTCACGCTCGTCTCAGCTTCGGAGGCCCCGACAGCCCTGCCGCTCAAAAGCAAGCTGGACGTCGGACTCGAAATCGTGGCCTGGCTGGAGCGTCATTCCGCATCGCCCCGGTCACTTTAGCGCCATTGTGTCGCTATCAGACGCGCCCGTTTTGGGCCATCGCGTCTCATTTTTATACTCAATTACTTTAATCGATTTTATAAATTATTAAACCGCAATTAGTTATATATTCTAGTGTTGCGCTTGGCATTATTGATGCTTAATACAAAATAGGTTTTGAAGGATGTGTCTGTCAAAGGACATGGAAAAGGTGAAAGGAGACAAGACCATGAAAGATCTGATCCCATGGAGGAAAAAAAGCGAGGATATGATGACCTCTCGCCGAGAGGACAGCTCATTGAATCTGCTGGAGAGAACAATGGATCATCTGTTCGAGGACGTTTTCGAAGATGTTGACCGGAGTTGGGGCCGGGGTTCAGTCGCGAGGAGAAGCGAGAACTTGGCCCCAGTTTTCCCAACCTTCGAAGTGTCGGAGAGCGAAGATGAGTACTGCGTGAAGGCCGAGCTGCCTGGAATGGACGAGAAGGACATTGAGGTGAGTTTGGAAGGGAGCGACCTCACCGTGCGCGGTGAGAAGAAACACGAGAAAGAAGAGAAGCGCCGCGACTATTACGTCTCAGAAGTAAGTTACGGTGAGTTCAGTCGCTCGATCCATCTGCCTGAGGGCATTGACCGTGAGAAGGTAAAAGCCCTGTTTAAGAAGGGTGAGCTGACGCTGACTCTGCCGAAGACGGAGCAGGGAAAAGCCTACCGTAAACGGATCGATGTCATTGCGGCTTAGCGATGTTGTTTCCTGAAAGGAGGCTAATGTGTCCCACGGAGTGGGGTCCAATTAATAC
>CAYSXF010000695.1:0-3311 GCA_964434815.1 uncultured Lentisphaeraceae bacterium | reverse complement strand
GCCGTAGACATCGGGAAACACCGGGCTGTCGTTGCCGGTCATGGCGATGGCGGCGGGGCCTTCCAGCGCGATTGCCGCCCGCCACTTTTCAGGAACCACAAACTGGTCGGGGGCCGTGGTCACCGCAGCGACGTTGCGCAGCAGGAACGACGGATCGAACACGCCGATCTGCTCCGGCAGCAGCTTCATCGTGTCGCCAGGCTCCCCATAGCGCGTGTTGAGTTGTCCGTTGTCGCGCCGCGTGTTGTCGATCTCCCTCGCAAGCGGCCAGTGCGTCTGACTCGCCCACCCTGTTTCAGAGTACTCGCAGAGCCGGTCAAACGCATAACCGCCGATGGAGAAAAACGCGCCGCCTGATTTCAAATAATCCCGGAAGTTCTTCACGCCCGCCTGCGGAAAGAAAGGCGCGCTTGGAAGCACAGCCAAGTCAACCGTCTTGCGGCTGAAACGCGAGGGATCGCACAGGTCGGACGCGCGCAGGAAAACAGGCGCGAATCCCGCTCCGCGCAGCAGCCGCGCCAGGCGCTCTGGATCGGCGTGGCCGGGCTGCCGCTCAAAGGTGGGCTCGCGCAGAATCGCGATGCGCCGGCCCGGCGGCTCGACGGGTTGGACGGCGGAGACCGCCTCATCCGCCAGCGGCGCGGCTTTCTCGCGCAGAGCGAACGCGAGGTCGGCGATCCGCACGGTTTGATCCCCGTAATTGAAGCCCATGAGCATGCGGTCTACGCTGAGGAACGCGCGCTTCTTGTCGCCGCGCGGCTGATGGTTCAGCTTGCCGAACGGGATGAGAACCGAACGCCACGCGCCCTTGAGCCCGCTGATGCCGCGCCCGTCTTCGGGAACGATGGCGCACATCCACATGTCGCCGTCCTTCTCTCTGAACCAGAGGTGCATGGCGGCTTCGGGCGCGGCTTCCTCGACGAACAGCTTGAAGCGCACGCCGTATGCGTCGGGCGGGATGCTGATGCCGTCGAGCAGGCTGTTGCCGAACCCCCTCGCGTTCTTGTAGGCGAAGCGCAGCGAGGGCCGGCCTTCGTACGGCTCGCCCTGCGACACTGTCGGCGCATTCCCGCCGTCCGGGTTCGCGCTCCAACGCGCGGGGCTATCCGTAGGCAGCGGCACCGCAAGCGGCGCGGCATGACAAGGCCAAGCGATCAACAGACAGATAGCTGCTCTGAACTTCACCATTCTAACTCCTCCCAAAGACCCCACATCCTAAATCTGGCATCGTTGTTGAGCCTCTTTTGGCATGAACAACACGATCTCAAAACTTGAGTGACGATACCGAATCAACGCCTCGCCTCGCAAGTTTAATTCCGTAATCGGCTGGCGACAGGTGTGCAAGGTTCGTGCGCATCGTGTGCGGAGCGACTGGGAGAGCGGGCGCCCCCGCCCGCGGCACGAAAGACTGCGCAAGACGGGAAATCAGGTTGCAAATCCGGCGCAGAACCGCGAAACTAGCTCCAACTCGAACATTCCCAAGCCGTGACGCTTTATGAAGAAAATTGTTTTTTTCGTCGTGCTGTTTTTTACTGTTACACTCGTGTGCGCGTTCATCGCTTTCAGGTTCGCGCCGAATGCGGGCAGGCTCCTTACGAGGTTCGCCCTGTCCGCGCAGGAAAAGTACCCGCCCCTGATTGGCGAAACGTATCCGGAGGATGCCGCGCCGACGGACAAACAAAAGCAGTGGGCGCTCGCAACCTGTGCGATTCGGACGGGGATGAACGGGTGCAGTCACGATGTGTTGGGCGGCCAGACCGAAGAAGATCAGGGCGGAAAATACATTTTGAGCAAATGGTGGGACGTCAACAGCCGGGAGGATCTACTGAATGTTTTGAAGAGCCTCGAGCGCGGCGGGCACCGAAAAGGGTATGACGAATGGGTGCGGCGTCTGGACCACCTCTCGCCGGAGAAGCGCGGACAATTCAGACGCTATGCGGCGCACGCAGGCGGGCCGACCAGCAACCGGATGGACACTGTGCTGTCAACGCGAAAAAAGCTCGCAGGAACCGGACTCGCTGGCTGGGATTTTTCGCGCTATGTCGCTCTCTGTGGCTGGGGATTCCAAGCAAAATATTTGTCCGAACAAGAGGCATGGTCATTCATTATGCCCATCGCCCGCCTGCTGCAAAACACATTCTCGTCGTGGGATGAACTCGCAGACAATTATGTGGAGGGGCGCAGGTTCTGGTCGCTGAGAGAGACCTTGAGAGAAGCAGACAGCCTCAAGGAAGAGGTCGCTTTCTTGCGCTGGAATCCTTTCAGTCCATGGGCTCGCCTGAAGTGGAAAACAAACCTGTTGCCGGAGGGGCATAAAGATGACGGCTCGGCGGAGTTTCGCGAGGGTAAGTCTTGGTATTTCGGGTTCGGCAACCGCACGTACGACAAGGGAATGAGCAAGGCGAAAGCGGCCAAGCTCTTCACCCAAGCTGCGGAAAAAGGAAATGTGGACGCGATGTTCTGGCTAGGCCTATGTCATATGTGGGGCGAGGGCGTTGCCACCAATAAAACCGAAGCGTGCAACTGGTATCGAAAGGCGGCGGAGTTGGGAGACGGCCCGTCGCAGTATGAGTTGGGGATGTGTTACTTTCGAGGGACAGGTGTTAAGAAGGACCTGAAAAAGGTGGTAGAGCTGATGACGCAAGCCGTGACCAATGGCGGCGGAGCGAATGCGGAGGCATGCCTGGGATATTGCTATGAAGAGGGCCTAGGAGTTGACAAGTCCATTGGCGAAGCGGTGAAGTGGTACCAGAAAGGCGCGGACAACGGCGCGGCTTGGGCGCAGGTGAACATAGGCGACTGCTACAGCAACGGCCACGGCGTTGAGAGAAGCCTCTTCAAGGCTGCGAAATGGTTCGAGAAATCTGCGATTGGCGGCCATGCCGACGGGATGTTCAACTGGGCGGAATGCCTGGAGAACGGCAGCGGCACCGTCAAGAACGAAGCTGAGGCGCTCAAATGGTATCGCAAGGCCGCAGAAAACGGCTGCGGAAAAGCTAAGAAACGTTTGGCTGAAATCGAAAGAACAGAAAGATGAGCTAACCCAGCATAGCGCAAAACCTGACCGTTGCAGGCGAAAATCCGCCATGGCGCGGCTTGCCGTTTTCTGCTAACTTATTAACTCATTTTTCAAGGAATACGACTATGCACCTTTATCGCTCTCACACGTGTAGCCAACTGCGTGCGTCTGACGCGGGCTCGACCGCCAAGCTCTCGGGCTGGATTTTCCGCATGCGCGACCACGGCGGCATCCTCTTCATCGACCTGCGCGACCATTACGGGCTGACGCAGATCGTGGTTCACCCCAGCCG
>CAYSXF010000694.1:0-3317 GCA_964434815.1 uncultured Lentisphaeraceae bacterium | reverse complement strand
CCAGAATCTTATCCATGTAGAGCCAGGTGCGGGCCACATGCGCGAAGGTCATCCCCGCGTCGGTCAACGCATCCTCGATACCCTCGAAAACCGCCGTGGTCTGAGCCTCTCGCGTCGCGTGCGTGTCGGGCGGCAACACCCCGGTCAGCAGGCAGTACTGCGCATGCTCGTCTTCGTAGCGCACGCCCACCGTACACCCGTGGCGGCGGATGAGCCGCGGCTCCGCGCCCTCCACGACCAGGCGCTGATAGACCGGCGGCAAACCGCCCGTCCCGCCGCACAGCCAAAGCTGCGGCACCTGCGTGCCTTTCGCCCCCACGGCGGCGCGCACCAGCTCAGCCTGGCAGCCCCACCCGGTCTGCGAGAACACACGCCCGGACGCCACCGCAGGAACACCCCGCGAAACATCCAACAGGCCCAGTTCCTGCCGCCGCGTCACCCCCCCGTGTACCACACCCCTGTGAGCCATTCGAAAGTCCCTCTTACTCGATTCCCGATCGTCCGTATGCGTCCCCTAAGTCCTGTTCTAAAACGACAGGATGTACTCCGCGAGCGACTTGATTTCCTCGGGTTTCAGATTTTTCGTCGCGCCGTGCGTGTCCTTCGGATTGCAGGTCGTCAGAACCTCCTCCATCGTCAGCGCGCGGCCATCGTACAGATACGGCGCCGTGCGCCATGTCTCGACCAGCGTCGTGGTGTCGAACTCGCGGCCCTCCTCGTTGCCGACGCCCAAACCCATGTTGTACTTTTTCAAGTTGGTGAACAGGCGCTCGCCCTTGGGCCCGTCCTTGCCGTTGGGATGGCACTCGACGCAGCCCGCTTTCTTGAAGAGCTTCTCGCCCTTCTTCGCGTTCTTGGACAGAGCGCCGCCGACCAGATAGGGGCTCGGCACCGGCTTGAGCGATTTGACATACTCGTCGATGCAGACCGCATCCTCTTCGGGGCGCACGACGAACTGGATATGCGTCATGCCCTTGCGGTTGCAGGTCTCCATATTGGCGCGGATGCCCGTCACCATGGTCGGCGGAGTCAGGTGAGAGTAGACCATGTTCTTCGTCTGCTTCGGGTTTCCGATGCCGTCGTTCACGAGGTCCCAGTTCAGCCCGTCCATGCGCCCGTCGGGATGGCAGCTCGCGCAGCTCTGCCACTGCTGGAAGCACATCGAACCGTCGTTCCACAACATTTCTCCGCGCCGCGTGCGGTCTTTGCCCAGATCCACCGCAGGCCCCAAGCCGATCACGCTCGGCTTAGCCACCGCGTCACTCAATTTGAACTCCGTCAGCGCATCCGCGAAATAGAGAGCGGCGTAGACGCTGTCGCCCACGACCCTCACGCCGCGCGGGCCGTCGCCGGGCAGCTTCACGCGCCGCCGGATCGTCACCAGGAACGACAAGTCGTTCGGCACGTCGGTGGCCGACTTAGTGACCTCGGTGACCTTCTCGTTCTTGGCAGCCTTGTCGAGCCGCGCGTGGAACGCCTCGCGGTCGATCACGCTGATCTCGCGCGTGCCGGCGTGCGCCACCACCACGTTCTTGCCGTCGGGCGAAACCGTCACGCCCCACGGGTTGGCCGCTCCCAGATCCACGTCGTCCAGCAGCGCCGTGTTCACATAGTCGCCCGTTTCGCCGTTGAACACGCTCAGGCCCGCCGTGTTCATCCACCCGCGCTCCAACTGCGTGGTCGGCAACTGATACCGCCCGAAGGTGTGTGTGACGTAGACGAACTTGCCGTCCGGCGAAGCGCCGATTCCGCGCACGCCCGTGCTGCCGTTGGGAAGCATGACGTTCTTGACGACCTTGAATGTCGCTGTGTCGATAACGGAGACCGATGCCGCCACCACGTCGTCGGTCGCCCGGCAATAGGGCAGGTGGTTCGCCACGAACAGCAGTTTCCCGCCCGCACCCAGCACCGCGGCATGCGGCTCGCGCAGCACGGCGACGGTCGCCGTCACCTTCATCTTCGCCGTATCCACGGCCACCACGTTGTTGTTGAAACGGTTGAGCACGTAGACCGTGCCGTCTTTGCCGATCACCGGGGACATCGGCGTGTGGCCCGTCTCGACCTTGCCTAACACTTTTCCGGAGGCGCTCAGCTTGAGCAGCACGCCATCCACACCGCCCGCCGTCACGTACACGGCACCGTCAGGAGCCGCCGCCACGCCGCTCGGGGTGCTCTTGAGCGCCCACTCCCCGGACACTTTCGCCCCCGCCACATCGAAAACCAGAAGCTTGCCCGCCGTCGCCGCCGTCACATACATCGTTTTGCCGTCCGGGGCGACCGCCAGATACTCGGGCGAGAGGTAAGCAGCCGCGTGCGTGCCGCACGCCCATCCCAGCGTCAGCATCAGCCCAAGAATCCTGCCTTTCATCGACTTCATTTCTCGTCTCCTCGTCTGCGCACCTGCGCCTGCGCATGCTGTTTTATTCTGTGAAAATCCGCCCTGCCGTCGTCAGATCGTCCTGCCGACCGCCGCTGCCACCGCCCTAATGTCCGTAACCATACGGTAAAACATTTCCGGCGTCTCGCTCTGATCGCCGTCGCACAGCGCCTTCTCCGGATGACCATGCACCTCCACCATCACCCCGTCAGCCCCGCAGGCCACCGCCGCACGCGCCATCGCCGGCACCAGCGCTGCCACACCCGTCCCGTGGCTGGGATCCGCGATCACCGGCAGCCACGACCGCTGCTTGAGCAACGGCACTGCGCTCAAGTCCATCGTGAAGCGCGTCGCAGGCTCGAACGTGCGGATGCCGCGCTCGCACAGCACCAGGCGCGAACAGCCGGCCTCCAGCACATACTCGGCCGCAAACAGAAACTCCTGAATCGTGGCGCTCATGCCCCGCTTCAGCAGGACAGGCTTGCCGCACGCGCCCGCCGCATGCAAGAGAACCGAGTTGTGCATGTTCCGCGAGCCGATCTGCACCATGTCCGCCACCTCGGCCACCGCCGCCAGATGCGCAGTCTCTAGCGCCTCGGTCACAACCGGCAGGCCGGTCCGCTCGCGAGCCTCCGCCAAAATCTCGAGCCCCTTCTCGCACAGGCCCTGAAACGCATACGGCGACGAACGCGGCTTGAAAGCGCCTCCGCGCAACATGCTGGCGCCCGCTTCTTTGACCGCGCATGCGATTTCCAACATCTGATCGCGGCTCTCGACCGTACAGGGTCCGGCGATCAGCGCAAGCTTCGTGCCGCCGAAGACGACACCGGCCACGTCGACACGCCCGTCCCCCGCCCCCGCGCCGTTCTTTTCGAATCTCATAATGGTCACACCATCCGCCCCGTATGACACTTACGCCTTCCAAAGTGCGACCCCGTAC
>CAYSXF010000693.1:0-3318 GCA_964434815.1 uncultured Lentisphaeraceae bacterium | reverse complement strand
TTCTATTCTGAAGCTTTTTGAAATTATTCTATCTAGTTCCTCTTGAGATAGATAAACTTTCTCAACAATCTTATATGGAGTATTAAAGTGTATAAAGGGGGTTTTTTCCAACCAACCATGAGCAACCCCTACATTAATAATACGTTTTAGATTTTTGCAATGTTTGGCAGTTGTATTTTGTTCATTTTTCATCTTGGTTTTCATGTAGAAATCAAAATCTTCCATGAACTTCCGTGTTAAGTCTTTTAGTCTTATATCTTTTTTATTTCGATAGGTTTTCACAGTAAAACTCAAAAAGTCTATACAATATCGGGTCTTTCTCGTAAGCAAGTTTAGATTCAAGTCGGAAAACCCGCATCCGTGAAGGACGGTGCCTAACACGTAGCCCACCCCACGAAACGCGGGATTGTTCTTGAAGCATGTCACATCACGTCGTGGTAGGGTTTTACCCCATAGCGCCCAGGGGGTTTCCGGCTTACTATTTCTGCCATAAATCCACTGTAGAGCGGAAGTACGTGAGCTTAAACTGGGAGACGCTGTCATATGAACAGAAATCCTCTTACCAAGGGCGCGATTTTGGAAAACTTCACCGGGCTAGGGACGGTGACCCGCGGCATGGTGCGGGAGCGGGCAGTTGAGCTGGCCCTTATCAACGGACGCCGCGCGCAGGATGTGACAAAAGCCGACTGGGACCAGGCCAAGCGGGAATTGACGGGCGGTTCGGACGAGGATCCGAATGAGGCGCTCCTCGATTCGGTGCCGGAGTCCGAGCGCTGGGATGTCGTGCAAGGCTCTATGGGGTATCAAGTGCCAGAGACTCCCGGCGACGACGACGAGGATGATGACGGCCGCGGCGAAAGCGCGCAGTTGGTCGAAGAGGGCGTCGCAGAAGCCGAGCACGACCAAATGCTGCAAGCCGCCATAGACGCCGCGAGCAAGGAATAAACCTGCAATGAACTGTGTGATACAGTTGGAAACGTTGGGTCAATCGATCTGGCTGGACTATATCCGGCGGGATCTGATCACCAGCGGCGGTCTGCGCCGTCTTATCGCAGACGACGGGCTGCGCGGAATGACCTCGAATCCGTCCATCTTCGAGAAAGCCATTGTGGAAAGCCATGATTATGACGGTGACATTCGAGCGCTGATCCTTGAGGGAAAAAGTGCCAAGGACATCTATGAGGCGCTCAGCCAGCGTGATGTGCAAAGCGCCGCCGACGAGTTCCGGTCTGTATACGAAATGACAGACGGTATCGACGGCTACGTCAGCTTGGAAGTGAATCCCCATCTGGCGCACGACACGAATGGAACGATTCAGGAAGCCCGGCGGCTGTGGAATGCTCTCGACCGGCCCAACGTGTTCATTAAGGTTCCGGCCACGCCCGAAGGCTTGCCCGCGATCAGGCACCTGATCACCGAAGGCATCAACGTCAACGTGACCCTGCTCTTTGGGCTGCCCCGCTATCTTCAGGTGGCAGAGGCCTACATCGCAGGCATCGAGGCGCGTGTGGCCCAAGGGAAGTGCGTGAAACATGTGGCTTCAGTGGCCAGTTTCTT
The DNA here is from genome assembly GCA_964434815.1 of uncultured Lentisphaeraceae bacterium. Lineage (GTDB taxonomy): Bacteria > Verrucomicrobiota > Kiritimatiellia > RFP12 > UBA1067 > CAYSXF01. The sequence goes on along the minus strand of CAYSXF010000693.1, from coordinate 1,761 downwards.
CGTGAGCCGCATCGATTCGCTGGCCGATACGCTGCTGACACTCGTCATCGCGCAAGGCGGCCGTGACGCGGAGCTCGCGAAGAGCCTGCTCGGGCAGGTGGCGGTCGCCAATGCCAAGCTGGCCTATCAACGCTACAAGGAACTCTTCGGCTCGCTCCGCTTCAACAACCTGATCGAAGCCGGCGCGCGAGTCCAACGTTTGCTCTGGGCCAGCACCGGCACCAAGAACCCGGACTACAGCGACGTGAAATATGTCGAGGCGCTCATCGGGCCGAACACGGTCAACACGGTCCCGCTCGAAACCCTCGACGCTTTCCGCGCTCACGGCGAGCCGAAAGCCGCGCTCGAAAAGGATGTCGGAGAGGCGGCGCGCCTGTTGAAACGGCTGCCGGCACTCGGTATCAGCATCGATCACGTGACGCAACAACTCGAGGACGAGGGCGTCGAGAAGTTCGACAAGCCGTTCGACAAGCTGATGGAGACTTTGGCGCAGAAGTCCTCCTTGGACGGAAAAAAACCATGAGCGAACAAGCGCGGGCCAGCCTCCCGATGTATAGCCTGCTGCCGACGGAAGTCGAAGGGCTCGATTCTTTGGCGGAGTTGGCTTTGGACATGCGCTGGTCGTGGAACCACGTCGCTGACGAGGTGTGGCGGCAGCTCGACCCCGAGCTGTGGGAGCTGACGCAGAACCCTTGGGCCGTCTTACAGTCGGTTTCGCGAAACCAGCTCGAGCATGTGCTCTCTGACCCTGTCTATCGCAAGCGGGTCGATGAGCTCGTCAGCGCGAAAAGGCAGTCCATGGAGACCCCGGCCTGGTTTCAGCATCAGCATCCGCAGGCCGCCCTGACCTGTATCGCGTATTTCAGCATGGAGTTCATGTTGAGCGAAGCGCTGCCCATTTACTCGGGCGGTCTCGGCAATGTGGCCGGCGACCAGCTCAAAGCCGCCAGCGATCTGGGCGTGCCGGTGGTCGGGGTTGGTTTGCTCTACCAGCAAGGCTATTTCCGACAGGCCATCGATAAGGACGGGGCGCAGCAGGCCCTGTTCCCTTACAACGACCCCGGGCAATTGCCGATCACGCCGCTGCGCCACGCGAACGGTGACTGGCTAAGGGTTGAAATATCATTGCCGGGTTACTCGATCTGGCTGCGGACTTGGCAGGTGCAGGTCGGCAAAGTCAAACTCTACCTGCTGGACACGAACGATCCGGCCAACCTGCCGGTGCATCGCGGCATCACCAGCGAGCTTTACGGGGGCGGGCCGGAAGTGAGGCTCAAGCAGGAGCTGGTGCTGGGGATCGGCGGGGGGCGGGTGCTCCGCGAACTCGGTCTCAGTCCGGAAGTCTGCCACCTCAACGAAGGGCATGCGGCCTTTGTCGTGTTGGAGCGTGCCTATAGTTTCATGCTCGATTCCGGTCAACCATTCGAGGTTGCGCTGGCGGTCACGCGGGCTGGAAACCTCTTCACCACTCACACGGCCGTGAACGACGGCTTTGACCGTTTCGATCCGGGCCTCATCGGACAATACCTCGGGCGCTATGCGGAAAAGCGGCTCGGACTGACGCTCCATGATCTCTTGGCTCTGGGCCGGCAGAATCCCAACGATGCTTCGGAAGGCTTTAACATGGCCTATCTGGCGCTGCGCGGCAGCGGGGCTGTCAACGGCGTGAGCCGCCTGCACGGGAAAGTCAGCCGTCAGCTTTTCAGCTCTCTTTTTCCGCACTGGCCGATTGACGAGGTGCCCGTCGGACACGTGACAAAC
>CAYSXF010000692.1:0-3325 GCA_964434815.1 uncultured Lentisphaeraceae bacterium | reverse complement strand
GGTGTGGCTGCCGAATCGGTCGCTGCGGGGTCGCAGTATGCCGCGAACGCCTGGACGAGCGCGTGGACGCCGCTGCTGGCCGGCCCGACGCACAACCCCATGGGTGTCGACCTGTTCGCGATGGTCTTCGGGCTCGGCTTCGTATTGAGCTTCGGTTACTGGTGTACGAATTTTCTGGTTGTCCAGCGCGCGATGGCGGCCAAGAACATGACCGCCGCCCGCAACACGCCGCTCGTGGCCGCCGTGCCGAAAATGATTTTCCCGTTCCTCGTCATCGTCCCCGGCATGATCGCCATGGCGCTGACCTCGCTGCCGAACAAAGGCTACCGTATTCCGCCGCCGGTCATCGCGCATGAGCATTATGTCGCGGCCGTTTCTGCCGTTAAGAATGCGAACCCGGCCAACGTTCCGGATGCCGTCAAAGCCATCGGCGCCGCGCTCGGCAAGAAGATCAGCGACGACAAAATCACCGCGCTCGTGGCCGACAACGCGAAGAGCAAGCTGACCGACGCGCAGATCGAGACCGGCATCTACAACAGCATCACCGAATACGACTACGACGGCGTGATTCTCTCGCTCGTGAAGAAGTATTGCCCCGCAGGCTTGCTTGGCCTGGCGCTGACGGCGCTGCTGGCGTCGTTCATGTCCGGCATGGCTGGCAACGTGACGGCTTTTAACACGGTCTGGACGTACGATCTGTACCAGGCGTATTTCGCGCCGGGCAAGAGCGACAAGCACTACTTCTGGGCGGGCAAGGTCACGACCGTCGCGGGCATCGTGTTGAGCATCGCGGCGGCTTATTTCGCCTCGATGTACAACAACGCGATGGACATCATCCAGCTCGTGTTCGGCTTCGTGAACGCGCCGCTGTTCGCGACGTTCCTGCTGGGCATGTTCTGGAAGCGCACCACGGGCACGGGCGCGTTCCTCGGCCTGTTCGGCGGCATTGCAGGATCGGCGCTGTTCCACGCTGTGACCATTGCTTCGGGTAACGCGCCCGGCGTCAAGGGCGGCTATCTCGCCGTCATGCAGTCGTTCCCGAGCGAAATGGCGCAGAACTTCTGGCTCGCCGCGTTCGCCTTCACCGTCTGCTTGGTGTTGACGCTGGTGATTTCGCTGGCGACCAAGTCGCAGAAGACGGATGAAGAACTCAAGGGGCTGGTCTATTCGCTCACGCCGAAAACGGTGGATCTCAACCTGCCGGTCTGGCAGCGGCCCGCTTTCTTGGGCATTCTCTTGCTCATCTGCTGCGTGATTCTGAACATCATTTTCTGGTAAGTCTGGATAGGTACTGAAAGGAAGCTGTCTTATGGGACTCGATATCCGCTGGCCTATTGGCCTTATGTTCTCGCTCATCGGCTTGCTGCTCACGGGCTACGGCATGATTAAAGCAACCGACTCCGTGTCGCTCGGCATCAACATCAACCTGATCTGGGGTATTGTGCTGCTTGTGTTCGGCTCAGCGATGCTGCTCGGCGCGATTCGCGGAAGCAAGACCAAATAGCTTTTGCGCCGCAAACGAAGTCTTGCGTGCAAAAGAAAAGGCCGCCACGTTGCTGTGGCGGCCCTTTCTTTTTGAGGCTCCGTTGGTTTACAGAGGCTTCGTGTAAGTCGCGCGTCCGTCGCCGGGCTCGTAGTAATCGTCCAAAATCTCGCAAAGCGTAAAGCCCATGCGCTCGTAGAAAGCTCGGGTCGATGCGTACTGCGGCCGGCCGGACGTCTCGCAGTAGAGGCGCTTGCCGCCCATGGCGCGCGCGCGGTCTTCGACCTGCTGAAGCAGTTGCTTGCCGAAGCCAAAGCCCTGCAGCTCGGGCCGCACGGCCAGCCAGTACCAGTCGAAGCTGCTCTGGGTGCACGGGATGGGCCCGAACGAGGTGTAGCCGATCAGGCGCCCCTCGCACTCGGCCAGCACGAACTCGTAGCCGGAGGACGCTCCTTTCGCAAGCCGCTCCTCGACCAGTTCCACGGCTACGGGTATCTCGTGATCGTGGAAGTAGTCGGTCGAAGCGGTGACCTCGCGGATCGCCTCCACGTCGGCGGGCGTGACCTCGTAGCGCCAAGTGACGACGGGTGGCATCTGTGATGGCGCGGCTCGTGAGGACACTCGCCCTCCATGTCCCGGTTCCGTCAGCGTGGAGGGCGAACGTTCCCGTGAGCCGAAAGCATCAGACACGATACGCTCCATGGCGTCAGTGTAGGCAATGCCGGCCTTTTCGAGCGCGGCCGCGAAGCCGCTGTCCGGTGAGAGGCAGGGGTTCGAGTTCACTTCGAGAATCCACGGTTTGCCGTTGGTGTCCACGCGGAAGTCGACGCGGGCATAGCCGCCTAGGCCGAACACGTCCCAGCAGCTAAGCGCCAGCCGCTTCAGTTCCGTCAGGAGAGGGCCATCGGCTGACGGATCAGCGAAGCGTCGCACCGTGTGCGTGTATTCGAAAGAGGCTTCATCCCACTTGGCCTGATAGCTCACGATCTTAGGCTTGCCGTCCGGATAGTCGACAAAGACGATCTCGGCGGGCGGCAGGACTTCCGGCCCGCCGGGCCCGGCGAGAACCGCCAGATTGAACTCGCGCCCGTCGATGAAACGCTCCGCAAAGAAGCCGCCTGCGACGTGTTTCGCAACTTCGCTAGCGTACGCGGTTCGCACGATGCTGCCGTCGGCGAGCCCCACGGAAGCGTGCTCCCAAACCGACTTAACGATCCAGTCGGATGGTGTGCCGCCATCGGCGCCATGGACGCGGTCGCTCTGAATCCACGCGGGGACAGGCAGTCCTGCGGCGAGCATGCGCTCCTTCGAGAAGAGCTTGTGGGTCGTGAGGTAAAGCGCGTCGGCGGAGCTTCCCGTGAACGGCAGTCCTTTTGTCTCCCACAAGGCCGGGGCTAGGTGAATGAGGCGGCCCGAGCCGTCGAGCGTCTCAACGAGGTTGAACACGCAGTCAGGCTTCATGACGTCGAGCTTGCGCTGCAAGTTGCCTAGGTCCGTTGTGCAGGGGAGCACGGAAACCGCGTGGCCGTTTGCGGTGAGCGCGGCCTTGATGGCGTTTGCCTGGTCGAGCACGTCGCGCTCGTCGGCTGGCGCGTCTGCAGGCACGTATTGGTGAACGAGAGTGATTTTCATAGTGAGGCTTGATAACGCTCAACGCCCAACTTTCAACGCTCAACTCTGAAGTGGAATACAGTCTCCACTTGAGCGTTGAGAGTTAGGCGTTCTTTTCTAACCGCGCGACTGCCGAGGCCATGATGCGGCCGATGAGCTGGGTGTAGGAGATGCCGGCCATGCGGGCGAGGATCGGGAGGTCTGAGTCCTTGGGGTTCAACCCGGCGAGCG
>CAYSXF010000691.1:0-3327 GCA_964434815.1 uncultured Lentisphaeraceae bacterium | reverse complement strand
GTGTCCGGCCCATTCGACGTGGAGCAGGCGACGCTGCCGCCACTGGACACGCTTCTGATGCGGGCGGCTTCGAACCCCGAGTTGCTGGCCGCTGAAGCGCAGACCCGGGCGTATGAGGCGCGGATCGGCGCGGAGCGTGCGGCGCGGGTGCCGAACGTGGAATTGAGCGCGGGCGTGCGCCGCTTCGAGGAAGGCGGCGACTTCGGATTTGTCGCCAGTGCGGGAGTCGAACTGCCGTTCTACACGCGCAACCTGGACGGCGTGCGGGCGGCCGAGGCCGACGCGGAAGCCGCCCGGCTGAACGCTGCCGCGGCACGCCTGAAAAGCGAGAGCCGTATCCGGCAGCTTGTCGCGCGTCTGGATGCACTCGCGGCAAAGACCGCTCGGCTGAAAGAGACGGTCATGCCGGTGACCGAACGCACGCTCTCTCTTGTACGGGATGCCCACAAACAGGGCAAGGCGGGTTACCTCGACGTGCTCGAGGCCCGCCGCACGCTGGTGGCGGCCCGTCTTCAACTCATTGAAACTGTGACCGAGTATGAGAGCCTGCGCATCGACCTCGGGCGACTCACGGGCACCGAACTTCAAACCCTTTAACCGTCATCTAAGGAACAATCACATGACACACGTCACAATCACTCTCTTTGCCATGGCGGCTTTTGCCGCCGCCCCTCTATTCGCCGAAGACAAGCACAACATTGAAAAAACAAAACCGCGCACGGAAGAAGAACTCTTCACAGCCACATGCGAACACAAGATTCCGCAGTACACGTGTGATGAATGCCGCTATGAACTCGGCCTCGTCAAGCTGGATGCGTCGCTCATCACCGCGCCGGGCAAAGCCGGTGGTCTGATCAAGGTGCTCCCCGTCATCAAACAGAGCGCGCAGTCGCTGCTGCCGCTCCACGGGGAGATCGTTCTGAACGATTCGGCCCTGACGCACGTCTCGCCGCGCGTGGCCGGCACCGTGCGCACCATCAAGACCGCCTTGGGCAAGCCGGTCAACACAGGCGACGTGCTGTTCGAGATTGAAAGCCCCGAACTCGGGCTCGCCATCGGCGCGTACCGCAAGAACAAGGCACTCGCCGCCCTCGCGCTCAAGAACCTCGAGCGCGAAAAATCGCTCGTCTCCCAGAAGCTCAGCCCCGAGGTCGATAGGGTGGACGCGCAGATGAAATACGATGAATACCGTGTCGAACTCGAGTCGGCCGGAAACGCCCTTGCGGTCATGGGTCTGGACGCAAAGGCCATCGCATCCCTGACGGCTGACGGCCGGGCAGGCAAACCCAGCGTGCTGCCGGTACAGGCGCCGCAGGGCGGCACCGTGATAGCGAAGCACCTCAATCAAGGCGAGACCATCGAAAGAGGTAAGGACGTCCTGACCATCGCGGACCTCTCGTCCGTCTGGGTCTGGCTGGAGGTCTACGAAAACGACCTCCCCTCGCTGACTTCCGAGGCGAAGAAAGGCTCCCTGCGCGTGCGGGTCAAGGTGTCTTCTCTCCCGGAGCGGACCTTCGAGGGGACGATCGACCTGATCGGGTCGACCATGGATGAGGACACCCGCACGGTCAAAATCCGCGCCGTGCTGGGCAACGCCGAGGGCCTCCTGCGCCCCGGCATGTTCTGCTCGGCCAATGCCGTGTTTGAGACGCCGGAGAAAGTGATCGCCGTGCCCAAAGGCGCCCTGATGTCCGACGAAGGCAAAACCTTCGTGTTCCGCATGGTGCGCGTCGGCTTCGCCCTGCGCACGGCCGTTGAGCCCGGACGGGAGTTCGCGGACAGCGTCGAGATCAAGAGCGGACTGAAGGAAGGTGCGCAGATCGCCACGGAAGGCGCGTTCGTCCTCAAGTCCGACGTCCTGCGGGCCAAAATGGGAGCCGGCTGCGCCGATTAAGGTGCTGAATCAAGGAACACTCTTATGTTGAACACTTTCATCAAGTTTATTCTGACGCAGCGGCTCATGGTCATCATGGCCGCCGCCGCCGTGTCCGTGGCAGGCGTGGTCGCCTGGCAGATGCTGCCCATCGACGCCTTTCCGGACGTCACCAACGTGCAGGTCATGGTTCTGGCCGAAGCGCCGGGTCTCGCCTCGGTCGATGTCGAACAGCGGGTCACGTTCCCTATCGAGAAATCGCTGCAGGGGCTGCCCAAAGTCCGCCAGGTTCGCTCCATGTCCAAGGCGGGCTTCTCGCAGGTCATCGTCGTCTTCGAGGACGACGTCGACACCTATTTCGCGCGGCAGCTGGTTTTCGAGCGGCTTCAGGACGCGAAAGCGCAGCTGCCCGCCGGAGTCGAGCCGGAAATGGGGCCGATCAGCACCGGGCTCGGGGAGATTTACCAGTACACGCTGGAGAGCGACAGCCGCTCGCCCATGGAGCTGCGCACCATCCAGGACTGGCTGATCTCGCCTCAGCTGCGCTCGATCACCGGGGTGAACGAGGTCAACAGCTTCGGCGGGTTCGTCAAGCAGTACCACGTGCTGGCCGACCCCGCGCGGCTGCTGAAGTACAAGCTGTCTTTGCCGGATGTGCTGGCGGGGATCGAGCGGAACAACGCCAACTCCGGCGGCAGCTTCCTCACGCGGGGCTGGGAACAGTCGTATGTCCGCGGCGTCGGCCTGTTTCAGACCCTCTCCGACATCGAGAATGTGGTTCTGCATGCCAAAGACGGGACGCCCGTGTATCTGAAAGATGTGGCGGACGTGAAGATCGGACCCCAGACGCGGCAGGGCGCGGTGACGCAGGACGGCAAGGGCGAAACCGTCGCGGGCATGGTCATCATGCTGCGCGGGGCCAACTCCAAACTCGTGGTGGACAGCGTCAAGAAGGCGATCCCGGCCATCCAAGCCAGCCTGCCCAAGGACGTCACCCTCAAACCGTTCTATGACCGCACGTCTCTCATCCAGTCCTGCATCAAGACCGTCAGCGACGCACTGATGGAGGGCAGCCTCTTCGTGATCCTCGTGCTGTTTATTTTTCTCGGCAATTTCCGCGGCGCGGTCATCGTGGCGCTGGCGCTGCCTTTCACTGCGTTCATCACCTTCATTCTGATGGGCTGGCAAGGGGTCACCGCCAACCTCATGAGCCTGGGCGGACTCGCGCTTGCCCTCGGCATGGTCGTCGACGCGTCCATCGTGGTCACGGAGAACATCGCGCGATTCCTGACCGAGCGCGCGGGCACGAAAGCCTTGAAGAATACGGTCGTGTTCGAGGCTATCACGGAGGTCGCGCGCCCGATCCTCTTCTCCATCCTGATCATCATCATCGTGCTCATGCCGCTCTTCACCCTGGAGCAGATGGAAGGCAAGATGTTCAAGCCGCTGGCCAC
>CAYSXF010000690.1:0-3329 GCA_964434815.1 uncultured Lentisphaeraceae bacterium | reverse complement strand
GTCTCGACGTGGGCCGACCAGTCCGGCAAGGGCCGCAATGCCACGCAGGGCACTGCGGGCGCGCAGCCGCTGTGGGTCGCCAACGCCGTCAACGGCTTGCCCGCCCTGCGTTTCGAGGCCACGGGAACCAAGGACGGCATGGTCACCGGCTGGAGCGCGACCAACACGCCGTACTCGTATTTCGTGGCTGGCACGTTTCTCATGAACTCGGGAGGCTACAACTGGCGCCGTATTCTCCAGGGCTCCTCCGGTTACAACTGCGGCATTGCGATCGAGGGTGCAGGCAGGTTTTTCCTCTTCACGGCGATCAACGCACAGAGCGGTTATAACCTGATCTCCAACCCCGACATCCGGCCCAACCCCGGCACACCGTTCGTGGCGGGCATGATCGGCGACGGCACCAACACGTCGGCGAGCTTGAACGGCTTTGTCTTCAATACGGTCGCCGTGCATTGCGGCCCCAACATCCTCGGCATCGGCGCGAGCGGCCACAGCGGCGACGGCTGGGCCGGCGATGTGATGGAGGTGATCGCCTATGACCGCGCCCTCTCCTACGACGAGCGGAGGCAGGTGGAGCGCTACCTAGCGCTGAAGTACGACGCCCTCTCGGCGCACCGCGTGCCGTGGACCGGGCTGCGCCAGTGGATCCGCGGCGATACCGTGAACGCCGACGTGCTGGACGGCACGACTCCGCGCGTCTCCAAGTGCGAGAACCAGACCGATACCGCCGCGACCATGCACGCCACCCAGTCCACGACCAACCGCATGCCCGAAAAGGTCAGCGCCTCCTTCAACGGCAAGCCGGCGCTCCGCTTCGACGCGGTCGCGGGCCAGTACGACAGCCTGAAGGCCTTCGCCACGCCCATCGGCAAATCCTACTCCGTGGTCGCGGTTTACAGCACGCGCGCCACCGACGCGGTCGAGCGCGTGGTCATGCAGGGCGCCAACAGCGCGAGCCGCCTCAGCGTGACGAACGGCTGGGTCACGCGGCGGGCCAGCGGCCTGGTCTCGCAGCTCCTGCCCTGCCAGACCAACACGCCCGTCATCGCCACGATGCTGTGCGACGAAATCACCTCGCGCTTCTATGTCAACGGCGTGAACCTGACCCAGAGCACCGCGCCCGTCGGGCCGTGGGGCGCGACCGGCGTCAGCGACGGCGTGATCTATTTCGGCGCGGGCACAGGCGACAGCGCGCTGGACCTGCCGCTGGACGGCGACCTCGCCGAGGTGCTGATCTACGACCGGCTCATCTCGGACACCGAGCGCCGCCGCATTGAGGCCTACCTCGGGGCGCGCTACGCCATCCCGGTGGACACCTCCAACACGCGCGTCTGGTCGAGCGAGTTCAGCGGCGTCTGGCACTTCAACGGCGCGGACCGCCTGCTGCTGGCCGACGCCTCGACCGCGCAGAACGGCGCGGCCTTGCTCGGTCAGGCCGCGCCCGCGGCCGAAAACGCACTTGCGGGTCAGGGCGTAACGTGGGCGGCCGGCACGCAGATGGGCCTGACGCGCACGCCGCCTGCGGCAGGGCCGCAGACCTTCTCGTTCTGGGTCAAGCAGGCCGCCTCGCCCGCCGCGCAGGCCCAGGTCTTGGCCGGCACGAACGGGCAGCCCTATGCGGCGCTCAACAACACGGGCGGCAAGCTCCAGGTTGCGGGCACGGACGCGGCCTCGCTGATTTCGCCGGCCACCAACTGGACCCACTACGCGGTGACGGTCAAGCCCGGCCTGAGCGTGCAGGCCTACGGCAACGGCTTGCCGCTGACCACGGTTCCCGACGCGCTGGCGGCGAACCTGCCGACCAACCAGCCGCTCACGATCGGACACGCCGCCAGCGCGGCCGACGCGACCAAAACCTTCTCCGGATCCCTCGACGAGCTGCGCCTCGAAACCGTCCCGCGCAGCGCGGACTGGATCAGGGCGGCTTACATGACGCAGGCCCAGAACGAGATCTTCACCAGCTACAACCGCTGGGGTATGCTGTTCATGATGCGCTGAGGGTATTAAGAGCATGTCCAAGTTCCCGTGGTCGGGACGAAAAAACGTTGAACGCTGAACGCGAGAAGAGAGGATTTCACTTCTGAGTTCGGCATTGGACGTTCGGCGTTCGGCATTCTCAAATCGCCTCCAAACAAGTAAAACAACTTATGAAAACAACTCGCCTCACGCTCGCCTTAACCCTCCTCTATTACGTCGGCACGCAGACCGTTAAGGCCGTCACGACCGCGCTCTGTCCAGAACCGGCAGTCGTAACTGAAACGCCAGGTGCTTTCGAAATTGATAAAGCAACCCCGATCCTGTATGCGCCCAACGCGCTTGGCGCTGAGGCCGCTGCTCGGGCATTGGCAGATTATTGGCGTGTTCCGACGGGCTTTTCCTTGAGCGTTCAAGCGGATCGCGAACCGCAGGTGCGCGGCGCGGTGCGCTTCGCCGCGCCTGCCACCGCAGGGGAGAAACTGCCGCCAGAAGGTTACTGGCTGAGCGTCACACCCACGGGGATCAGCGTGGCAGCCTCTGACGCGGCGGGCTATTTCTACGGTGCGCAGACGCTTCGCCAGCTTATGGTGTCGGCAGAGGCCCGGCGCATTCCGTGCGTGGCGATCCGCGACGCGCCCCGTTTCGGCTGGCGCGGGCTGATGCTCGACGAGAGCCGCCACTTCATGGGCAAGGCGGCGGTTTTCAAAATTCTGGACGGCATGGCTTCGCTCAAGCTCAACCGCTTCCACTGGCACCTGACCGATTCGCCCGGCTGGCGCTTGGAGATCAAGCGCTTCCCCGAGCTGACGACGGTCGGTGCGATAGGCGACCATACCGACCCGAAGCGCGCGGCACAGTTCTACACGCAGGACGAGATCCGGGAGATTCTCGCTTATGCCCGCGCCCGCCACATCCTCGTGATTCCGGAGATCGAGCTGCCCGCGCACGCCACCGCCGCGATGCGCGCCTTCCCGAACCTGAGTTGCACCGGCAAGCCGGAGTTCATGTACTGCGCGGGCAACGACGAGGCGATCCGTTTCCTGGAGCAGGTGCTGGACGAGGTCTGCACGCTCTTCGATAGCCCCTTCATCCATGTCGGCGGAGACGAGTGCCCGAAAGACATTTGGAAGAAGTGTCCGAAGTGTCAGGCCCGCAAAGCCGCGAACGGGCTCAAGGACGAGCATGAGCTGCAGAGTTGGATGATCCGCCACTTCGACCAGTACCTCGCCAAGAAGGGCCGCCGCCTGATCGGCTGGGACGAGATCCTCGAAGGCGGGCTCGCGCCCGGCGCGACGGTGATGTCGTGGCGCTGTCTCTTATACACATCTGACGCTGCCGACGAATAGAGAGGT
>CAYSXF010000689.1:0-3330 GCA_964434815.1 uncultured Lentisphaeraceae bacterium | reverse complement strand
ACACCTCTCTATTCGTCGGCAGCGTCAGATGTGTATAAGAGACAGACCCAAAGGTGCTGAGACGCGGCCGCGCCGACGGTCTGAATCGTAAAGCCGGTGATCGGGCTGAACCCCGTCCAGATGTTGCGCTGGATCCTCAGTGTGTGTTTGCCGGCGGCCAGCCAATAGTTGCCGACCTTGTCGCCGCTCCACGTCACCACAGCCGCGTCCGTGCCGTCAAAAATGAACTCGTGCCCAGCGCCATGGCCATCGGGCTGTACCCGAAGTTCGTGCCAACCCGCCGCAGGCACAGAGAAGTCGTATTCGAACCACCCGGCAATACCGTGCCAGTCGTTGGGCTGGCTTTTGCCTGCGAGATTGCCGGCAGCCTTGACCTTCGCCAGCTTCGCCGAGTCAGCCAACTCGGCGCGGGTGAAATCAGCGGCCCTGACGTGCAGGGCCCATGGCACAAAAGGGCTTTGCCCTCGCCACTGCGGAAACTCGGGCGTCTCGACTGTGTCTGACGAGACCTTTGCCCCGGTCGCGTCTTCGGCCATGGCGTAGGCGACGACCTGCTCGTTCGTCGCGGGAGCCGCGATGCGTGCGTGCCACGCGCCGCCTTCCAGCGTCGCAGGGACCTCGCCCCACTTCGCCTGGGTCTCAGGCTTGCCCTTTTCGCCCATGCCGTGACGGAACAGGGCCTTGGGCATGCGCTTGACCCAGAACGCGACCTTCGCGATTTTCTCCGCGCCCGACACCCGTGTCGTCAGCTCGAGCGCGTCGCCCTGCACTTTGGCGGTCGGCGCGGTCACTTCCGGGAAAGCGGGCGCGAAGCCAAGGACAGACCGGTAATAGTGCAGCGGCACAACCTCGTTACCAACCTGGCTGTGGTTGTCGTTCGGCAGCATGAGCAGCCGCTTGGGCGAAGGGATCGCGCGGTACGTTTGCAGCACGACGGGCATCCAGAAGAAGATGTCGTCCGTGCCGGAAAGCAGCAAGACGCTGGCGCGGGTTTCCGGCAGGCCGTGCTTGGGGTCGAGAACCGCCAGCCAAGCATCTTGATCTTCCACGGACGTCAAGACGATGGGGCCGAAGTAGCCGCCGAAATAACCCGGCAGATCCCTGATGAAGCCGCAGCCGTATTTGACCGCCGCCGCGCGCAGTTCCGGCTCCAGTCCGATCATCAGAAGCGACAGATGCGCGCCCGCCGACATCCCGGACAGGCAGAGTTTTCCTGAATCGACCTCAGGGCGGCTCCGCAGAAACATGAAGGAACGGCGGACGAACCGCACGCCGCAGGTGATGCCGTCGGCCTCTGGCCCGTAAGCTTTCCAGCCGTGAGGCGGCGCTTTTTCTTTTTCCCCCTCGGGCAGGGGGCGTGCGAGATTACCTGGGCTGTCGAACTCCGAATAAGGCGGCTTGCGGGGCTCCTTGCGGTCCTTCGCGGGCCCGCACCAGTCGATGGACAGGCAGGCGAAACCGTTCGTCGCGTAAAAGACCGCCGCCTCGGGGCCCAGCTTCTGCAGGCCCGCGCCGTGCAGTTGAACCACGCCGGGATACTTGCCAGGCTTAACAGGACGTGCATAGAACCCATAGATCCGCGTCTGCTTACCGTTGAACGGCGCGCCGGAAAAATACAGCTCGGTCAGCGCGGCCCCGTTGCACACCGCCTCGGAAACGACCTCGACCGCCGGCGGCAGCTCGCGAAAATCCGGCACGCGGAAAAGCGCATCCCGCGTCGCCGCCGCGCGCGTGGAAAAAACGGATCCGAACACCACCAGCGCCAGCCATTGAATCTTCATTCCAGATCCATCCTTTCCGATCCCCGCCCCAATATTTCTGTAGCATAGCGCGGAAGCCCCGACCATGCAAACACGCTTTTATCCGCTTTTATCCGCACTCGGCGCTTGCACCGCACGGCTGGGACAACTTACACTGGCCTATCTTGCAAACACGCACACGATCCTCTTCCTATCAGGAGATCCCGATGCACCCAGCCTCACTCCGTTTTCTCGCCGCCCTTGCCCTGGCCGCCGCACTGGCCTTCCCGGCCCGCTCTGCAGCCACGCAGTCGTTGCTGGACGCGCAGGTCACGCCCAGTTCCGCGCAGGTCGTCTTCACGCGCGGAGCTGACGGACTGACCGTCAACATCCGGCCCGGCGAGGAAGGTTACCCCGGCGTCACGCTCACGCCGCCTGGAAAAGTCTGGGACCTCTCCGCCTTCGGCCACGTCGAGGCGCTCGTGAAGAACCTCGGGGCCAAGCCCGTCAGCGTCTGCCTGCGCATCGACGACGACGGCGACTGGCAGGCCAACCCGTGGAACGCCGAAAACGTCTACCTGAAAGCCGGAGAGACCGGCACGGTGAAAGTGATCTTCGGCCACCTCTTCGGCTTTAAGCCCGGCTACCCGCTGAAGCCTGCCGCCGTCACCAAGATGCTGCTTTTCGCGGGCAAGTCCAAGGACTCGCTCCAGTCATTCCTCGTCCAGTCGCTTGTCGCAGCAGGCCCAGCCGGCGAGAAACCTCCCGTTGATCTAAAGTCCCTACGCACCGTGCCGCCCGCGGGCGTGCTGCTGAGCGCCGAGGCGGGTGTGGACATGAAGACCGATGCTAAGGATCTGACCGCCGTATGGAGCGGCACGAAGACAAACGGCACCCTGCGGCTGACGCTTCCGCCAGGAAGAACCGAAGGCCGCGCCGCACTGAAGCCGCCGGTCGGCCGCTGGAACCTGCGCGCGGGCACTGAGCTTTGCGCGACGATCCGCAACGACGGCAAGCTGCCACTGACCGCCGCCGTCGCCGTCGAAAGCAACGGCGGCCCGACCGAGTCGTTCACGGCCAAGCTTCCGCCCGGCGTCCGGCAGGAGATCGTCGTCCCCTTCGCGCATAAGCAACTCTGGGACGGTAACGACAAGAAAAGCGGCACGCATTTCACCAGCGAGACCGCCTCGGGCGTCACGCTCACGCTCGCACGAGAATCGGGCGAGGGCGAAGGCGAAGGCTCGGCTGTGATCGAGTCGCTTGTCATCGCCGCGCCGACGGTTGCCATGCCCGGCTGGCTCGGCAAGCGGCCGCCCGCGGACGGCAAATGGAAGATGACGTTCCAAGACGAGTTCGACGGCATGCAGGTCGACACGAACAAGTGGAGCACTTACGGCGAGAACTACTGGGACAAGGTCAGCCACTTCACCAAAGAGACGACCTTCGTCAGCGGCGGCCTGGCTCACCTGCGCTTCGAGAAAAAGCGCGGCCACCACAACGACGACCCGAAGCGCCCGGAGAGCGACTACGCAACCGGTTTTCTGGCTGTCTCTTATACACATCTGACGCTGCCGACGAATAGAGAGGTGTA
>CAYSXF010000688.1:2663-3335 GCA_964434815.1 uncultured Lentisphaeraceae bacterium | reverse complement strand
CGCACCTGCTTGCGTTCGCGGCAATCTGTGTTGACCACCGACACGTAGACGCCAGGCTCTCCCGCGTCGATCACTCGCACAACCACCGCACCATCGCTGCTGGCACCATCTACGCGCTTGCTCGGCAGCGCGGGCAACGCCAAGAAGTTCGCGTTGAAATCGCGCACATACAACGGGAAGCCCCGCGCGAAGTTGTTGCCGACCAGATAGCCGATCATCGTCGGATCGCCGTTGGCCATCGCCACCGCTTCGGCCTGCATGCAGAAGGGACCCGCGCGTTCGATGTCCGCCACGAAGTAATTGAGCTTCTCTTTGTCGTTCGCGTCGAACATCATATTCTCGTTGAGCGTGTAGTGCCGCACCAGCGCCAAGCCGGATGGCGCCCGGTAGAGATCCAGCGTTTTGGGGGAGCTCACCGTATAGAGCCGGTTGAACGGGTGAGACAACATCACGCCCTCGACAGACTGATAGGTCGCGGGATCATCGGCGGGATTGGAGTGCTGAATTTCCCAATTTCCCCAGTTCGCTCCGGGAGACAGCAATGCCTTGAGATAGATGTCCTTTTCGGCGACCTGCTCCGGCGAATAGACCTGCCATTTGCGCTCCAGCGGCGGCTTGTGCTCCTCCCGCGCCAGAATCGGATTCCAAATGTCGGGCGAGTCGGTGAAAAAG
>CAYSXF010000688.1:0-2653 GCA_964434815.1 uncultured Lentisphaeraceae bacterium | reverse complement strand
GCGCGGCTCGAAATCGCCGAACTCTTTGCCCGGTTCGCCCGCACAGCCCGTGAAAAGCACGACCGCATCCGTGACGCCCTTCTCGCGCAGGTAGTCGCGCATCGCCACAAAGAAGTCGCGCCGTTTAGTGCCCCACCAGCCGATGTAGCGGGCGTAGAGCGCCTTGTCCGCCTTCAACTGGTCGCGCGTCACGACCTTGCCCTGATTCGCCTCGTCGGTGAAGCGCTTGAGCGTCTTGGGGCCGAAGCCGATCGGCAGTTGCGAACGCGGCCTGATCCAGATGCCCGCGAAATGGGCCTTGTCATGCAGGTTCACCACCGTCAGATCCAGCATCTTCTTGAAATCCGCGTAGGTGTCGGGGTCCGTGATATCCGCGTTCGAAGACTCGATCCAACTGATGTGCGAGTAAGGCCCGTCGCCCTTGAGCGGCTGGGCGCGGCGCTGGTTGCCGAGGCCCTCCTGCCCTTTGCTGCCGCTATACTCGTAGTAGGGAAGCACATCGAACCCGTAGGTGCCCATCAGCTCCACGACCTGCTTCCAGATATCTTTCTGCTCGCCGTTGAAAAACACCCACTTGTTGCCGCCGTACTCCGTGGGATCCCAGTGCTGGCACGCACCAAACTCGAGCAGGTCTTTCGTGAACGTGTTCATGCCGAGGAAGCGCATCAGCTCCGCCTTGTAGCGGTACCAGTCGAGCGGATTGTCCACGCCGCGATCCTGCGGCTTCTTGCCGCCGATCACGCCGTCCGCCATCTCCTCGCGCCAGAACAGCCTGCGGTGCGGCAGCCCGTCGGGCGGGAAATTGATTTTCAGCGCCAGCTTGCCGGGGTCGACCACCTCGTAGAGCCGGATGCGCCCCACGGCCGCTCCTCTCGAAAGCGGGTCGTTTTTATCCGAAAACTGCGCGACCGTCACATCGAAACCGTCCTCGGGAGTCAGTGTGCGCGGGACGCTCGACCCGCGCACCAGCCCCTTTTCCGGGAACCGGTCGTGCAGCCGGAAAAGCTCCGTCCATGTCTCCCACTTGCCGGAGAGCGGCATATTCAGCGACTCCACAAAGTTATCGACGTATTTCGGATGCATGGCGTCGCCCAGCGCCTGCCCCGTATGAAATCCGCGCGACGTCTCGCAGCCCGTGTTGATCACTACCATGCCGCGCGACACGTCTTCGGGATATTCAACCGACAGCACGTAGGCCACGCCCGGACGCAGCAGTTTGCGACACCCCATCCGGAACGTCATGTACGCGCACTCGCCCGCCGTGGGCGCCAGCACGCGGCAGGGCCGCCCCAGAACCGTTTGCGCGCGCACGGCGCTCGCCGGGTCACTGCGCATCGTGTGCCCCGGCTCGGCGGCCCCGCAGTCCACCTCGTCGACCAGCGAGAGCGTGCCGAATGGCGCCAGTTCGGTCAGCGGCCGCTTGAGCGCCTCCTCGTGCGCCAGTTTGAGCGCCGCAACGCGTTCCGCATCCTTGCGCTCGGTCTCCGCCTTAGCGAGTGTGACCGCCTCCCAGCCGCGCGCCGAATAAGCGTCCAGCACGATCTCGTTAAAGATCGCTCCTGCCGATTTGAGCTCCAGCATCAAGTAGCGCGTAGTGATGTTGAGCGGAACGGGAGCCCAGGCCTTATAGCGTTTGCAGTCGTAGGTCGCGACCGGCTGCCACGCGCCGGGCTTTCCCGCATGGACCACGACGTCCCCGCTGCTGTTCATGTCGTAGATCCAGAGCGTGGCCAACGCCGTCTCCTTGCCGAGATCGACCGTGGCCTGGAATGGGAACTCCCTGTTGTGCTGCGATGAAATCTTCCAGCCTGTCGCCGGCTCGCTGGCCGGGGGATCGCCCGCCTCCAACTGCTCGTCCACCAGACCCGAGAAGTCAGCATGGGGCGAACTAGAGGTCACCTGCTCAGGCCGCAGCGTGAGCCGGTACTGCCCCGGAGGCGTGGCAAACACCACCTTCGCCATCGGCAAAAAAGCCACGAAAGTAACAATCAAACACAACCGCTGCTTCATCGGCACAAGCCTTTCTGTTCCACCCGCACCCATTGTTACATGTGCGTATATACCGTAACATGCGTTGGCTTAGCCAAGCAAGCGGCCATTCCCTTTCTTCTTGCATGTCGCCCTGATCCGTTTCACAATCCTCATCATAGATCAGTAAAAAGGGGGGGAGTATGCGCCATATCTTGTTCTGTTCATTTCTCATTTTCAGCCTGTTTACCGCACGAGAAGCCTTATCGGCAACAGAATCGTCTCCACTGCTCTGGCTGCCGTTCGACGAGGGCGCGGGCAACATCGCCGCTGACTGCTCGCCCAGCGCTCTCGAAGCTGACCTGTCCAACGTCCAGTGGGCCAGAGGCAATTTCGGCACCGCTGCCCGCTTCGGCGGCACCAACGCCTTTATCGACATCCCACCCGTGCCCGGCCTCAACGGCGCGACGCAGTTCACCCTCTCGGTCTGGGCCGCGTGGGAAGGCCCTGCCACCCGCTATCCCAATCTGCTCACCACTCACACCTGGAGCCCTGGCGGACTCATGCTCTTCGTCTCCGACAACACCTGCTCTTTCCGCATGGGCCGACCCGGCCAGCGGGCGGGCGCGCCCGGAAACTCCTGTCTCTTATACACATCTGACGCTGCCGACGAATAGAGAGGTGT
>CAYSXF010000687.1:0-3336 GCA_964434815.1 uncultured Lentisphaeraceae bacterium | reverse complement strand
CTATTCGTCGGCAGCGTCAGATGTGTATAAGAGACAGGCGACCTGTTCATCTACAGCCGGGTCCGCCCGGTCATGAAGGAGGTGGCCGGATGTGCGGTGGAAGGGATCAACCCCGCGGGCGAGAACGTCTGGCAGATCTCGCTCAGCGGCCGCCGGCACGGCGAGGTGCAGCGGGTGGAGCTGGGCATTCCCCTGCCGCTCACCCGGCAGCGCTGGTTCTGGCTGCTGATCGCTACGGCCGCGGCAAGCCTGGTGTTCGCGGCGTGGCGGTATCTGGTCGGGCTGCGCGCTGAACGGGCGCATGCGATGGAGGTGGAGCGCAGCCGGATTGCCCGCGACATCCACGACGGCCTGGGTGTGAGCCTGACGCAGATCGCGATGCAGTGCGAGGTCATGGAGGGCGAGTTGGACCAGCCGGAAAAGATGCGCAGCCTCATGGCCGAAGTGACCCGGAACGCGTATGCCTTGACGCGCGCGGCGGACGAGATCGTCTGGGCGGTGACGCCCGCCAACGACACGGCCGAGAAATTCGTGGCCTTCGTCGGGCACTTTGTCGAGTCCAGCCTGCAAGCCTCTGGCGTGTCGTGCAGGCTGGAGTTGCCGGTCGAGGTGCCGGCTTTGCCGATGTCCGCCACGGTGCGGCATCACCTCTTTCTGGTTTTAAAGGAGGCGCTGAACAACGCGATCCGGCATGCGGCGGCCAGGACTGTACACTTTAGCCTCGCGTTGGAGGGGCGCGAATTGACCGTCACGGTAGCCGACGATGGCTGCGGCTTTGATCCGGACAACCTCTCGAAACCGCTTGCGGAGCGCGTTTTCGGCGGAAACGGCTTGGCGAACATGCGCAAAAGAATGGCGGAGATCGACGGCACGCTGGAGATCGTCAGCGCGCCCGGGCGCGGCACGACCCTGACGCTGCGCGTGAACGTGTGAGGCGATTATGAATCGGGAGACAGGCGCACAGAACGAAAAGATCACGGTGGCCATTGTGGAGGACGACGGCCAGGTGCGGCGGCAGTTGGCGGCGATTGTCGCCCGGATGCCGGAGTGCGTCTGCGTCGGCGACTATGCCAACGGCGAAAACGCCGTGGAGGGCCTGCCGCTGCGTCCTGCCCGCGTGGTGCTCATGGACATCAACCTGCCGGGGATCAATGGCGTTGAATGCGTGAGGCAGGTGTCTGCCCGTTTGCCCGGAACGCACGTGATCATGCTGACCGTGCATCAGGACGCGGACACGATTTTCGAGGCGCTCTCGGTCGGCGCCTCCGGCTACCTGCTCAAACCGGTGCGGAAAGACGACCTGGTCCGGGCGATCCTCGATGTTGTGGCGGGCGGCTCGCCGATGACCGGCAGCATCGCCCGCAAAGTCGTCCAGTCCTTTCAGCGCCTGCCAGCGGTTGCCGGAGGGGAAGCACTCAGCGAGCGCGAGCGGGCCGTGCTGGATCTTCTTGCCAAGGGTTACGTTTACAAAGAGATCGGCGTACAGCTCGAAATCAGCCACTGGACGGTCTCTTCCTTCGTCCAACGCATCTATCAGAAGCTCCACGTCAACAGCCGCGCCGAGGCGCTGGCCAAGTACCGCGGTGTCGGCCGCTGAGAGCGACGGGTGCGATTCAACTTCAAATACCAATGGACGGCATCCGGAAACTAAAAGTTGTTTTTCCATCACAATTGCAGATGATGAAATCGCCGCGATTGATAATATCCATTCCGATCAATACGTCCACATCCGAAAGTTGCCCTTTAAGGGCTGTAATTCCCTTAATTTCAATTTGCCCCGGAAGTTTCACTGAAATATAATAAGTTGGAACTGTGGTTTCACCTTGGGCATGCAAAACTCGAGTTTTTCCAACAGGCGTCAAACAAAGCAATCGAACAGCTTTCGCAGATATAACGGTATGTGTCGCACCAGTATCCCATAGCCCTTTGAAGTTCTTATAGTGACACTTGCCATGCTTCTCAAGCGCAGGTGCTTGAGAAACAGCTATCTGCGATTGAATAGCATTGCAAATTTCCGTGTATGATTGTCGCAAGGCGCGGCTCATTTCGGCACCGCAATTTTTGGAAATGAAACGCAGGAATGAAAAACCGCACGTTCCTCTTCAGATACCGGAACACATCGCTGAACAATAAACGCGCCTGGACGTATTCCCGAACGAATCGTTTCGCAAATCGCCTGATCTTCGTTATCGTAGTCACCCACAACGGCCGCTTTGGCAACCACGATGTAACGACCACGATAACGCCGCAAAAGACGTCTGTGGTTTGACCTGAACCATTGGTAATTCTGATCAACTTTTCGCTCTGCCGGACTCATCGCAATCCCTCATTAACAGCAAGTCTGTTAGACGTGCATACACGCTTGTGTCGTCGTTATGGATTGTATCATATCACGTCGCTCAAAACTCCTCAATCCACGAATTACCCCGTGTAGCTATTATTGCTACAGATAGACGACGTAGAAGAGTCTACGATTATTCCACAAATGAGTGGAAAGGCTTTTCTCAAGAGGCTCATCAAAGGGCCAGAAGACAAAGACACCGGCACGCGGATGGGGGTGCCGAGGGCGTGCCTGTTGCCGATGCTGGCGTTTGTCGCGCTGGCGGCGGAGAGCGCTCAGGCGCAAGCCGGCTTCTTCTGGACGAACACGGCCACGTCGGTACAGAGCTGGAGCGCGGCCAACTGGACCAACAGCGCCGGCACGCCGGCCACGCCGGTGAATGGCGGCAGCTCGGGCTACAGCCTCACCTTCAAAGCGAACACCGGAACTTACACGGCCAGCAACGATTTTGCCGCTATCCCGTTCGTGCTCAACAGCCTCGCTTTCGGCGCGGGCACGGTGTCGCTGGCGGGCAACGCGCTGGCCTTCACCAACAACGGTGCGCTCCTGCCGACAGTCACCAACTCCAGCGGCGCCACGGCAACGATCAACAACAATCTCAAGCTCTACACAAACACGACCTTCGGCGCTGTCAACAACCTCACCCTCAACGGCGTTGTTTCTGGCGGTGGGGAGCTGATCAAGCTCGGCGGCGGCACGCTGACCTTGACCAATGCGAACACCTACACGGGCAACACGACGATCAGCGCGGGCACGCTGCAAATCGGGAACGGCGCGAACGCCGCGGCCAGAGCTGGCGCGGGCGCGCTGACCAACGCCGGTATATTGACGCTGAACCTGAACGGTCCGGCCACCCTCGGCCATTCCAGCGTCGCGTCTTCCGGCACCCTTCAGAACAGCGGCGCGGGCAAGGTCACGATCACCAACACGGCAACCATCGGCGGCACGATTGACGGCGGCAGCGGTGGCCTTGTCCTCGCCACCCAGTACACGGG
>CAYSXF010000686.1:0-3337 GCA_964434815.1 uncultured Lentisphaeraceae bacterium | reverse complement strand
ATCATAGCCCTCTCCTCCGAAAACTTTTCGGTGTCATGAATTGTGAGGCAACGCGTGTTTTCTTTAATCACCATTATTTGTCTTGCCATTGCGCACGAACCCTCTTAAAGTTCAACTTGATAGTGAATTCGATAATTACTAGTTTTGTTTCGTTTTAGCTGTCTTCATAAGAAGTGATCTGATGAACAACTCGCGTTGGGCTGTGCTTTGTCTTTTTCTCGTCGGAATGTTTTGTGCGCCTGCGGTTCACGCGCTAAACCCTTCGATTCGCATCATGCCTCTTGGCGACTCGATCACCGATGGTGCCGGCGCGGCCGGCGGCTACCGTCTGCCCTTGTACATCGCACTCACTAACGCCGGCTACAACGTGGATTTGGTCGGCACGGCGACCGACAACTCCGATCCGGGGTTGGGAACAGAAGTCAACCACGAGGGTCATGGAGGCTGGCGTATCACCAACCCGGCGAATGGCCTTTACGATTTCATTTACAGTTGGTTTGAAGCCATCGATGATCCGCACGTTATTCTCGTGCATATTGGCACGAACGATTCCGGCGGCTTCAACGCCAACACAAATGATGTCAACAATCTCGACAAACTGATCACACGTCTGGCCGAGTGCCAGCCAAGCGCGCAAATTATCGTCACCTCCCTGATGAAACGCGACGAACCCAATTACTCACTCATCACAAACTATTTCAATCCGTATGTGCCCGGCAAGGTGGCAAGGCAGCAGGGCCTGGGACGGCATGTGACGTTCCTTGACATGCACGCCTATGTGGAACTGACCGACATGCCTGACCACCTGCACCCTAATGCGGGCGGCTATCAAAAAATGGCCAACGCCTGGTTCCCGGCCATCACCAACGTCATCGGCACGAACGTCACGGCCAATCTGCCCTCCCCCATCCGCGGCCTCGGCAACAGCACCAACCGCCAGTCGGCCACGATCAGTTTCAACAAAGCCGTCTCGCCCAGCACCGCCACCAACGTCGCCAACTATGCCGTCAACAACGGGTTGACCGTCAGTTCGGTTTCGCTCAGCGCCAACCACCGTCTCGTCACGCTGACAACCTCCCTGCAGGCCGCGCTGACCACCTATACCGTGACGATGAACGGGCTCCAGGATGAGACTGCGCCGAGCGCGCTAACGATGCCAGCCGGAAGTCAGGTGACTTTCGACGCGCCGGCTGCGCCTACGCCTGTGAGCGCCACCGGAAACACCGACCACCTGCACGTTGACGTCGTGTTCAGCAAGTCGATGTCGCCGGCCACCGCGACCAACATCGCGAACTACGCCATCAGCGGCGGGCTCAGCGTGTCCGCCGCATCGATCAGCGGCGACCACAAAACCGTCACTTTGACGACCAGCCTCCAAGGCGAGGGCACGCTGTACACCATCACCGTCAACAACGTGACGGACGAAACCGCGCCGACAGGGCTGACGATCGCGGCCGGCAGCACCATTTCGTTCAACGGATACATCCCGCGCGGCTATGCGCTCCACGTCCCCGAGTCCACTAACTACACGCTGGTCTATTCGCTCGACCTGCCCAACACGGCGGACTATGCGAACACCGCCCCTGCCTACTCGACCAACAACACGGCGCTCGTCAGCCCTTACAGCCGCGTCGCTTACTACATCGAGCTCCAAAAGACAGGCGGGGCGCTGAAGTACCTGTGGGTCTCCATGGACGCCTTCACCAACCGTGCGGACAAGCTGGGAATACCGACGCTCCCATCAGGCGAGCTTTATCAGCGTTACGTCACCAACATGAACGTTTACTGCAACGTGCCGGGCGTGACGACTGGCACAGGCATCATGACCGGCAACCTTGAGTTCTGGCCATACGATTACAGCAACCCGAACGCGAAGAGCATTCCGAACGCCAGCGCCAGCACCTTCGACTTCGGCGACCAGTGCAGCTTCAGCGGATCCTATGCCTGCATGCAGGTCCACAACTACGGCGCGTCGCAGGTTCTCTTCGCGATCAACCACTGGAACGGCGGCGCCACGCTGGAAATCGGTATCGGCAGCCAGCCCGTAAGCGAAGGCGCCAACCCCGACTACACGTTTACCACCACCAATGCCGCGACCGCCTATACCATCAAGTCTCTGCAGGTGCTGGTGATGTGCGACCCGTCCGCCGACCGCACTCCTCCGACGCCGCTTTCCGCGCAGGCCGGCATGACGCGCCGACTGATCACGGTCGCGTTCGATGAGATGATCGAGCCCACGTCTGTCAGCGGAACTCGCTTCGCGCTGAACAATGGCGTGGAGGTGCTGAGCGCCACGCTGTCCGCAGATCGGAAGATCGTCTATCTGACCACCACGGACCAACCTGCCGGCATCACGCTCACGCTCACCGTCAACGGCGTCCGCGACCTTGCCGCCAACCCCGTTCCGGCCGGCACCACGCTGGCCGTCACAGCGGCCGGCGTGCCGTCGGAGGTCGCCTCGAACATCGGCGCGCTCGCGAACGGATACGAACTGGTCTACGCGCTCGATATCCCCGAAAAGGGCAATTATAACGCTTCGACTGACTTCTACCGCATCAACCAGAGCAGCTTCACAGGAACGTTCGACCGCGTGGCCTATTACGTCGAGCTCCTCAAGGTAAACGGCACAACCCAGTATCTCTGGACGGCCATGGACGCCTTCACTGGCGACGCACGCAAGATCGGCGTTCCCACCCTCGCGTCCGGCGCCGTCTACCAGCGTCCCATCGGCAATTTGGACGTCAAATCCAACGTCGCGGGTGTCAGCAACGGTGTCGCCATGACCGGTGGCAACCTCGAGTTCTGGTACGGAAATTACAGCGCGACCAACGCGGCCGGCGTTCCCAACGCCAGCAGTACCACCTGCGATTTCGGCGACCGTATGGATGCGGGCACCCATGGCTGCATGCAGGTCCACAACGCGGGCCTCTCGCAGGTGCTCTTCGCCATGAACAACTGGGGTGCCGACGGCCAGTCCATCGGCCTCGGCATCGGGAACCGGCCAACCGGTGACCCCGACTGGACCTTCGCGAACAACGCCGGCACGGACTACACCCGCCGCCTGCTCTACGTGCTGGTGCGCCGCGCCCCGACGGCCCTGCCTGCCGAAGTGACGAACAACGTGCCGGAGGCCGCCGGCTACCAGCTCGCCTATACGGTCGACCTCCCGGTCAACGGCAGCTTCAACACGAATTCTCCTGCTTACTACAAGGTGAACAATTACACCAACAGTGGCAGCCTAGCGACAACCTTCTCTCGCGTAGGCTACTTCATGGAACTGGTGCCCAGCAGCGGCACCGCCACCCAGTGGGTCTGGGCCGCGATGGACGCCTTCACC
>CAYSXF010000685.1:0-3341 GCA_964434815.1 uncultured Lentisphaeraceae bacterium | reverse complement strand
GAAGTCCGCAACGTTGTATTCCTTCCCATCCATCTGCTCGCAAACAGAGCAGCGGTTCTCATCGTTGATGCTCGAGCGGATGACGCGGTTTGGAACTAACGGCGCTTTGCCCGTCGATGCAAGAGCGGCCGGCATCTGCGCGTAACCAGAAGCACGGGCAGCGGACTCCACCATGTTCCGCGGCTGGAGCGTCGACGCCATCAGACCCGCAGGCGTGATACGAGACTCCCACTTCGCCATGTTCGCGCCGCCAAGGATGGCCTGCTCCACTTCGCCCTGGACACGGTCAGTCACAATCTCCGCAGCCTTCTGCGTCGCTGCAGCTGCAAGCGCGAACTCTTTGTCCGCTGCAGCCTGGAACGATGCAACAGCCTCTGCCGTCGATGCAGCAGACGGCGCTTCCGTCGCCATGCCTGCACGCGCTGCACGCTCGCCTTCGCCAATGACCTCTTCTTCCACCTGCTTCCGGAGCTCCAGCGCAGAGTCAGTCAGAGCCACAGCGTAAAGCTGCATGAACTTATTCCAGATGGCGTCACGCTCTCCGGCCTGCCATCCGTCTGCGAGGCCTTCAATCACAGCCTGCCGATGCTCGTCTGCAATCGCCAGAATCACGGCCGTGAGGATTTCATCCAGCGCCACCCGTGCGTCTGCCAGACTGACCCATGCGACGACCTGCTCTTCCGGCCGCAGCTCACGGTACGTCGTGAACTCCTTTCCATCGCCTCCGACGACGACGACGCCTTCGCCTTCCCCGTCTCCGATGTCACCAGAAGGAGCCTTGGACGGGTCGGACAGACGAGCCGCGCGACGATGCGCTCCAAGCGCGTATGCGGTCAGAAGCGAACGCACCCAGCGACGGCCGGCGTCGCCTCCGCGCAACTGGTACGCATGGTACGACGGTCCCTGCGCTTTGAACGACTTCGTCTCAACCTGGCGCGGGTACTCACGGCCAAAGTATTCAGCCATCTTCATCACGCGCGACCATGACAGCCGCTTCCCGGACGCAAGGTCACGCGCAATCAGCAGCGCTTCCGTGTCAGTCGTACGACCCTTCGCAATCGCGCGGTGCGCTTCCAGTGCCAGAGCCGCAGCCTGCATCACATCGTTAGGAACCAGGCTGTCCGGCTCGTCTGCCATCGATGCGACCAGAAGCGTCGCCTCTTCAGCCATCGACGCGCCTTTGCGGTCAAACTCTGCGACCTTACGCTCCGCCCATGCTGCGCCAGCGTCGCCGCCCCACAGGTCCCACGCGATGCGACCCGCAGACGGGAAGCCTTCCTCTCCGTCATTGAAGCCTTCCGCCTTCTTATCGGAGGCGTGACGCGAGAAATAGTTCGCCATCCGGCGAACCGTCTCTTCAGACAGGTTCTTCAGGTTAGAGATATCGCGAGCGCGAGCCACGCCCACTTCAGTACCTCCCCGGCCATGCTCGTCGCGCCATGCAAGAGCGCGCTCCGCAATCTTCGCCATCTCTGCAGTCGGTTCCGTGTCCACCTCTGCCATCCGCGCATCTGGAGGCGCAGCAGATGCAGGAGCGAAGGCCGGCGACTCTCCGATTGCAGCAGGAACTTCCACATTCCCGCCGATGACCACCTGCGGAACATCAGAAGGCGCAGTCTCAGGCGCCTTGGGAGCCTCAGTAACAGCATCCTTTACAACTACCGAGGAATCCTCGGCAGATGCCACAGGAGTCGCAGACGCCAGCGCGAGCTGCGCAGACACCATCTCTTCAGCAGTCTCCGGCTGCACGCCAGCAGCAATCAGCAGCAGCTTCGCAGCAGCAGGCGCAATCGGCGCCGCAGCGTTCGGGACCAGTCCGGCCAGAATCGTCTGCGCGATGCCAACGGCCGTGGAGCCAATCGCCTCAGGAAGATTGTCGTTCGTCTGCTCCACCGTGACCTCGGGAGCGCCGATAACTTTACGCGCCCACTCTTCATCATCCGGACCACGACGAATCAGACCCGCCTGGACACCTTGCACATAGGCGTTCCAGCCTTCCAGACCCGTCGTCATTTCCGCAGACACGCTCCGCACGCAGGGCAGTTTGCCCTCGTAACCGTGCTGACGCGCCAGCCACCCGAACATGCCGTTAGAAGCACGCTCAAAGATGCCGTCAATCCACGCCTTCGCGCGACGACCGGCAGCATCATCCACTGTCTCTGCCATCGCACGCGAACCAAAACGGCCGATGCCGGCCAGATTGTCGTTCAGCATCCGCTGAATCAGCGTGTCGTAATAGGTGAGCTGCGCGATGACATCAGGACCAGTACCCTTCGGGTACTTCATCTCCACCTCCACCTGCTTCGGGCGGAGGATGTACTTTCGCACGCCATCTTGGAACTGGCCGGCCAGCGCGTTCATTGCGTCGATGTCTTCAGTCGACACGGACGGGTCATAACTGATGTCCAGGAAGCCCCACGACATCTGGTTGTAGATACCAGCGTTCAATGCCGTCGCCTTCCACAGCTCATAAGGCTGCAGCAGCGAACGAAGGATGCTCCGTCCTTCCCATTCACCTGCCGTCGCCGTGCCGTGAATCACATGCACCAGCTCTTCAGCAGGCACGTTCGCGTATCCCTGTCCCGTGCTGAACTTCACGCCGCGCATGAAGTAGGTACCCGGCTCCGGGTCCCAGAGCATGACCGCAGAGTGAGCGACGGGATACCACTCCACGCTATTGCCCTGCAGCATGCGAGGCATCATCAGGCCAAAGCCCATGAACGCATCCAGAATCACGTACTGCCACAGCGCGTTCGAACCGCTCAAAGCGCCATCAAAGACCACGGCCTCATCGATGACCGCCTGCTGGCAGATGTGCATGAATGTCTTCTCTTCGGGACCCGGCATCGATGCATGCGGCCAGATAATCTCCTTTGGGAGAGACGATGCTTCCGTGATGCTCCAGTAAACGGCAGACGCGATGCCCGAGTGGGTCTGCATCATCTCCTGGTACTTTCCGGTTACGCTGCCACCCGTGCCGCGTCGCTGGTATGGCCCGAATGTTGTATTCGGGTCCGCATCCGGGAAGCCGCCCTTGAAGTTCCGCACGCCCATCACGCTGACGCGTGTGTTGGCCTGCGCGAACGAAATCGGATTGCCTGACGGGTCCACCAGACCGGAGTTCCGTGTTACCATGCGTTCACCCTAGAAGATGTCGGCTGATTCTTGGGAATCGTCCTGACATCGCGACTCACACCCATGCGTTCTGCGCCATACCACGCCAATGCGTGCGCGCACACAGCGTCGTCATTCATTGCTGGCGGCGCTTCATAAACGACCCGATTGCCGCGCATCTCGTACTCAAAACCTTCCAGCTCTGAACGATGCACGCCGTCGATAAC
>CAYSXF010000684.1:0-3343 GCA_964434815.1 uncultured Lentisphaeraceae bacterium | reverse complement strand
AGAACTTCGCGCATTTCCGGTTCACCCCGGGTGCGCACGGCGGCACCGTGACCGTTGAAAGCGCCGTCAACCAGGGGTCGACGTTCACCCTCCTGTTGCCGCGAGCCTCGGGTAACAGCGCGGTTTGAACGGGAGCGGGATGAAGGCCCGCGTCGTTCGGCCATGTCGGCTTCGCTACGCGTCTGTTCCGGAAGTTTCAGCGCTTCTCCGGAGCCGGTTGAGCCAGCGCAGCCATTACTTGAGCGACAATTTGGGCGGCGAACGTGGCATGCGCGCGGGGATTCGGATGCAGCCCGCCCCAGTAGCCGCCCTTGGGCGTAAGCGCCCGCGCCGCGTCGGGCCCCAGATCGATGACCGACAGCCGCCGCTCATCCGGATGCGCCGTGCGGTAGGCGTTGGCCGTCGCCGTGATCTCCGCCGCTTTGTACTGGCCGAACGGGACGATGAAAAAGATATGCGCTCCCGGCGCAGCCTTCCGCAAGGCCTCCAGGCATTGAGTCATGCTGGCCTGAACGTCGCTTGCGTTTGATGGATGGATCGCGTCGTTCGTGCCGTAGTTGATCAGGATCACTGACGGCTCCTGTCCGGCCGCACCGTACGCGCTGATGCGGCCTTTGTCGTCCAACAACCCGTGGAGCGAATCGATCTTGTTCCAGCGGCTTGCAGCGTCGAGATACTGACCGCCCGCCCCGCTGACCGAGTTCGTCATCACATAATAGCCAGGGACGTCGCCGGGCGGATTGTCGCCCCGGTGCAGCCAGCCGCTCCAGCCGCAGGCGCTGAGCGAGTATTCATAGCCCAGCGACCGGAACGCCTGACCCACCAGATGGGAATAGCCTTCGAGTTCGTACGCGCCGCAGCCCTCGGTGATGCTGTCGCCCACGATCAGCGCCCACTTCGGCTGCGCGGCGTCGGCACCGGGCTTGCCGTCCGCCCCCACCCGCAGGCCCGCGATGCGCACGATGTTCGAACCGCTCGCGCCCTCTGTGCCCCAACGCTTGACCTGCGACGACATTTTCAGGTAGCCGGTCAGCACGTGTTTTTTGATATAGGGGTTCATGCCGGGAACCGGAAGCTCCTTCGCGCAGCGGAGATCGCCCGTCCAAATCCCGTCCAGATTGCAGGCGAGAACCGGCGGGCCGAAACTCCCGTCATACGTGGACGCGTCCAGCAGCAGCGTCGGCACCGCGTTCGTCGTAGCAGACTCCCACGTGACTCGGAAATACGCGCCGGGGTTCCACGTCTGCCGGAACACCTTACCGCCGCGTCCCGCATCGCCCACCCAGTTTCCGGGCGAGAACACGAACGCGGGCGAATCGACGGGGATCGTCACCCCCGCCGCATCTCCCACGCTCACACATGCCCCTAGCAAAACCGCAACCCAACATCTTCGTTTCATCGCTTCTCGCCTTTTTGACGTCGACCATTTTAAGATCGCTCGCGACCTCAGTTCACCATCAGCAGCGTGCCTTTGGGTCTGACGAGCACATAGACCGTTCCGCCTTCGGCATACACTCGCATGTTAAACCGCGAGGCGTATTGCAAGTCGGCGGATAACCAGCGCCGCAGGTTGTCCGCGCCGAGGATTGCGTCACAGGTGAACAGCGCGGTACGACCGACGGCAGGAGCCGCATCCGGCCATGCGATCAGGCCAGCGCCGCCGACGGTGAGCGTGCCGTTGACGTCGACCGTATGGCCCGCACTCACCTTCACGGTCACGCCGTCTGCGAGCGTGAGGTCGCCATTCACGGCGAGAGTCCCGGCGTCCGGGTCGGCCAGGTCGACGAGGCTGGAGACCGACAGATTGCCGCCGCTGACGGTGCCGCCGCCGACGAGCGTGCGCGTATTTTGCGTGAAACCGCCCAGCTCCAGCGTGGCCCCGGCTGCGACGCGCACCGTGTTGGCAGACGCGCCGATCAAGGGCATGTAGAGCAGATTGGTCGTTGTGCGGCCGAACCACTTCCAGCCGAGATAGGCCTCGACCGCAAGGCGCTCGTCGTCGGAGATCGAACGGTTGAAGATCAGCAGCTCGGCCAGTCGCTGGCCGCCGTTCCGGCTGCCGATGGTGGTGGGGCGGTCAGCGGCGAGCGTATCGACGCGGGCGTTGCCGGTGGTGTGGTTTTCGATGATCTGGTAGGCCCCGTTCAGAACGTTGGAGGCTACGGTGGGATTGGATAGCAGAGCCCCGTCGATGTAGATCCGGCCGCCAATGACCTGGCCAACCGCGTTGAACCCGTACAGCCGGTTCTCGGTGGTGATCGGTTCGAGGCTGCCGTTGACGCGGGGGCCCCGGTGCCAGTCGGAGATCTGCTGGTCACTGACGATATTCGTGTTACCGAGCAGGAAGCCGCCGCCGTTCTGGCTGCCCAGCACCCAAAAGACGGAGCGCGCGTCGGGTATCTGACGGTCGAGCATCATGTAGGGACTGTTGCCATAGACACCGAAGTCGACCGTGCGACGGCCGCCGAGAGCCGCGTCGACGTAGTTCGAAGGTGCGAGTCCCGGCGCGTAGGCGTAGCGCCCGTTACCCCGGGGGTCGCGCCATTCCGTCACCTTCCCGGCTCCGTCCATGGTCAGGGTGTTGGTGCGCGAGGCGTCGAGGTTGATCACCAGTTGATTGGTCACGGGCGTGGTAAGGCCAAGAGTCCCTGCGGTGTAGCGCAGGGTGCCCTGCCGCACATTCAGCGTGCCGTTGAAGCCGACCGTGCTGCCGGCGATGTCGAGCGTGCCTGTGCCGTTCTTGACCAAGCTGCCGGAGCCTGTGAGCCAGCCGACGCTGTTGGTCTGACCGGCGGCGAGTTCAAACGCGGTCGTCGCGGCGAGGGTCAGGCCGGGAAGGGTCGGTGCGCCAGGCGCGGTGTAGCCATGGACGGCCCGGTTGAACCACTTGGCCGACAGATAGGCCTCTACGGTCTTGCGGTCCGCATCGGCCAGCGGCTTGTCGTAGACGATCACTTCGGCCAGACGCTGGCCGCCCGTGTTGCCGCCCGCGCCATTGTGGGCGAAGCCATCGGCCGTGATGTCGCCGCCGGTCAGGAACGAGACGAGCTGGTAACCGCCACTCAGGCCCTGCACGTTCGGGAAGACGGGCACGCCATCGATCCACGCGAAGCTGCGGCTGAGCCACATCCGCTCCCGTTCATTGTACGAATTGTCGGAGGTGAAGGCATCGAACAGAGGCGAGGCCGCATTGTTATAGGTACGGGAAAAGAGCGCATTGTTTATGCTGGAGCCGAGCAGGTAGCCGCCGCCGTTCTGGCTGCCCAAGACCATGAAGACCGTGCGGAGGCCGCCGGTCGGCGCGGTCCAGACCAGATAGCGTCCGCTTCCCGCGACGTCAAAG
>CAYSXF010000683.1:0-3344 GCA_964434815.1 uncultured Lentisphaeraceae bacterium | reverse complement strand
ACACCTCTCTATTCGTCGGCAGCGTCAGATGTGTATAAGAGACAGCAGTACATCGCCCCTGCGTCGTTGGAGTGCGTGACCACATTGTAGATCTCGTTGAACTCAATCACCTGATCGTTGCCGCTGAAACCGATGGCCATGTGCGGCGCATCGTGGATCAGGTTGTGCGACGCGCGGTTGCCCACGCCGTCGAGACGGACCGCCGCGCGGTAGACCGGCTTCCAGAGGCTGTAGTGATGGATGTGGTTGTTCTCAGCGACCAAGCCGCCGGGGGCCAGCGTCTTGCGGTCGCCGCCCGTCAGGCTGATGCCGCCCTGCGCCACCTGATAGATGTCGCACCCGGACACGCGGTGCCTCAGGCCCGACGCGCTCACGCCCGAACCGCCCACGTTGCGGATGGCGCAGCCGAGAATCTGATCGTCGTTCCCACCGGACACCGTGACCGCCGTGCCGCGGCAACCCTCCAGCGTGAAGCCCCGCAGCGTCACATGGCTGGCTTTGTTCAGCCGCACGAGCTCCGACAACACCGAGACGAAGGCCTTGCCGCTCTCGGGCTTCGCAACCGGCGGCCAGAAGTAAAGGATGCCGCTCGCGCGATCCAGGTACCACTCGCCCGGCTGGTCGAGTTCGCTGAGCAGATTGTAGGCGTAGTACCACTGGCCTTTGCGGAAACCGAAAGCGTGCTGCGGTTTCGCAGGAAGGGTGATAACCCGCTGCTCGGTGTCGATCGACTCCACGCGGTAGCGCTGGTCGGCCCAGTCCCAGAACCAGTAGCCGTGCAACATCACATCTTTCTCGCCGACCCACCGTTTCGGGCGGTCGCCCTCGTAGGTGAAGGTTCCGGTCATGCTCCCTTTTGCGCCGTGAATCACGTGACCGTCCTGCACCTTCAACTCGCCAATCTTGATCGTGCCATTGTTCGGCCAGCGGGCGAGCGTCATAGGCTCATCGTTGAAGAAAAGCTCAAGCCCCGGAGCAGAGTATGTCCAGTCGGAGTCTGACTGCATCTTGCCGAGATCGGTCACACCCAGCGCCTTGA
The DNA here is from genome assembly GCA_964434815.1 of uncultured Lentisphaeraceae bacterium. Classification (GTDB taxonomy): domain Bacteria; phylum Verrucomicrobiota; class Kiritimatiellia; order RFP12; family UBA1067; genus CAYSXF01. The sequence goes on along the minus strand of CAYSXF010000683.1, from coordinate 2,305 downwards.
GGTCCGCCTGCCACACGTTCGTGCGCGCGGCCTCGTCCAGCCGCGCGAGCACGGCGGAATTGGTCACGGCGGTCCAGCCGGTGACGACCCGTCCGCCGACCAATTGAACCTTTTCACCAGGTCGGGCGCGATAGACGACCGGCGCGTTCGAGGTTCCGCTGTCAGCCTCGCTAAGCTCCAGTGGCTGGGCTAACTGATACACGCCGCCGCGCACGTCGACGGTGACGCCTCCATTTGGCATCGCTCCGTTTTTCTTCATCTCGCGCACGGCGTCTCGCGCCCGCTCAAGCGTGGCAAATGGTTGCGCCTCCGTGCCAGGATTGTCGTCCCGTCCATCTACAGCGACAGTGAGTTCGGCGGCCAAACCGCTCTGCCCCGCCAGAGCGAGAGCCCAAATACCGGCACTTCTACGGATCGCGTGATTCATCGGATGCTCCCCCTTGTTGAAACGCGAAACGCGGCCTTACGCGAGCGCTTAGGCTCTACATCCGGCCGCGTCATTCATTTATACCTTGTTTTTACAAAACGCGCAACATGGTGCCGCGTATCGGAACGATGTACCCACTCGAATTCTGCGTTACGCGTTTGCCGTCATTGCGGATAAGCCCGATCTGTTCGGCGCTCAGGGCCGGCTGGAACCGCAGCGCGGTCGTGTCGACCGTGCCGGGGAGATTGAGTTGGCCGCTCCAATCCGTAGCGCTCTGGTTGTTGAATGCCAGTTTGCCGCTTCCCAGCATGAGCGTGCTGTTCGACGTGACAGAGAGAGAGGCCAGCGTATTCGTAGTGGAACTGATGTCTAAAGTGCCGCCGGAAAGGACGACCGGACTGTTGGTCGGAATCGCGTTGTTCACGCTGGACCTCAGCGTGCCGCCGCTCACGGTCGTGGTGCCCGTATACCAGTTGCGGTTCGTCAGCGACAGCGTTCCGCTTCCGCTTTTTACGAGCGAGAACTTGCCTGCGAGAACGCCGTTGAAGACGGTTGAAGCAGACTGATTGACCGTCAGCGTCACAGCAGTGGAACTTCGGTTCGTCACCACGGCATTGCCGCCGCTGATACCCGAATTTTGCAGACCGCCCACCGTCTGGTCGAACCCGTTGAGGTCCAGTGCCGCGTAGTCGTAATTGTTGGCGTTCGACCAGTGGACGTCAAGCAGCGACGCGGCCGGCAGCGTATTGGCTGCGCCCATGAAAAGTGTGCCGCGAACGATCTCCGTGTTGCCGGTATACGTGTTCTGACCTTTCAGAACCGTGCCGCGCGACAGGTCGCCCGGATTGGAACTCGTCCGCAGATTGTTGCCCGCACTGCCGCTGATAACGCCGCTGATCGTGAGGTTGCCCCCGTCTTGCGCGCCCACGCGTGACTCGCCGGAAGCGAGGATCACGGGGCCGGCCCATTCGGCGGTCGCGTTGGTGTCCGCCTGCAGCGCCCCGCGGTTGGCTTGCGGAATAGAGGGAGGCGTAGTAGCTGTCAGGCCGGCACCGCTGATGGAGACCGGCTCGCCAGTAACCACCAGACCATTCGCCAATTGTAACTGGCAAAAGGTGCTGACCACTGTTCCGTTCGACGTACTGCCCAACGCGCGGTTGTCGGTTATCCGCATGACGCCTTCCGCGACCGAGGTGACGCCGTCATACGCATTGGAGCACGCCATCGTCAAAACGCCCGCGCCTCTCTTGGCCAGAGGGCCGACGCCGATCAGGGTCTTCGCTTCAGTGAGAACATTCGTGTAATCCGTCACTTCGAGCGTTCCGCCGCCCGCCGCCAAGGTGACACCCCGGTTGCTGGCACTGAAAACAAAATTACTAAAGATCCTCAGGGTGCCCCCGTCGAAGGTGATCTGATCCTGAACGAAACCGGCGGGCATAACACCCAGCACATCTTCCGACGGAACCGCCAGCCTCCCGTTCACGATATACGTTTTGCCTGTATAGCTGCCGGCGTATTTCATCGTGAAGGAGCCGGTGCCTGTTTTGGTGAAGTCGCAACCGCCGACCACGTGTCCGTCATAGACCGTCGTTTGCGAGCCTCTGATCCGCAACGAGACTGCCGCGCCCGAACTGTTGGTCATCGCGAGATCGTTCGTTCCGACCAGCCCGCCGAAGTTGGCCACCGTGTTGGTGCCGAACGCCAACACGCCCATCGCGCTGTCGCCCGTGTTGAACGTGCTTTCCTGAAGCACCCAAAGCCCACCCATCACCAGCTTGCCTTCGCGAACCACCGTCTGCCCCGTAAACGGGTTTGCGGACGAAGTAAGGGTGAGCGTGTTCGTGCCTTTCTTGACGAGGTTCAGGTTCTGTCTCTTAT
>CAYSXF010000682.1:0-3345 GCA_964434815.1 uncultured Lentisphaeraceae bacterium | reverse complement strand
GCGGACGAGCATCGAGCAGGTGCGTGATCGCGTGCCCGCCTTCGGCCAGCAGGAAGGTGGTCATGGCGGCGATGTCTCGCACGGCCATTTCTTCTGCCGCCTTGATGTAACGGCGCTGTTCCCACAGGTGCGCGCGGAGCTGCTCGACCGGCGGCGTGAGGAAGCCCAGCCGGTTGACCATGACGGCAAGGCGCGCGTAGAGCGCGGGATCGGTGTTGTGCGCGCCTTTGATCGCGAACGCCAGCCGGTCTTCGAGAACGCCGCGCTGGGTGTCTTCAAGGCCCGCTTGCTTGTCGGAATCTTCGAGTTCGGCGATGGCTTCCAGAATCTTGTGCGGATCCTTGGTCGCGCTCAGCGTGTCGAACCACTCGTCGCCGTACGATTCCGCTTCAGCGCGCAGCTGGATCGGGTCGGCGCGCTTGGTGGGGATGGACACCAGCCGGTCGTTCTTGAGCGCTTTGCGGGCCGACTCCCAGAACGTCTTCCAGTTGCCTGCGGCGACGAAGCGGTGACGGGTGAGCAGATCTTCGAGTTTGGTGATCGGCATGTCGCCGAAGCTGCGCAGCGCATGCTTCACGATCTCTCCCGGCTGCTCTTTGGCCAGGCGCGCCATGCCTTCGGGGTCGGTGTGGCGCAGCGTCAGCAGGTGGTCATGCGGGGCGCGGACAAGGGTTTCGAAGGCGGCCGAGAAGGTCATCGTGTGGCTGGGTTTGCCGGTGAAGTCGATCGTGATGCGCTTATAGAAATCGTCGAGGCGCTTGACTGTGCCGAAGCCCCAGGCGGGATCGATGACCAGCGTGCCTGGGGTGAGTGCGAGCAGCAGATCCAGACGGCGGAAGGATTCCTCGAGCGGGGCCTCGCCGAACGCGGCAGTGTCGATCAGGGCGTTGATGAGGCGGTCCTTGCAAGATTTCTTGAGCGCGTCGCGGATGCCCGCGGGTTTGAGCGCGACCGAAAGGAGCGGGGCGCGATCCTTGACGACCTGATAGAGCCCGGCGAAATCCGCCGCTTCGGTGAGTTCCTGCATGAGCATCGCGGCCCATTCGTCGCCCTTCTTTGCGGTTTCCGTGACAGCCACGGAGTGGAGCAGCGTAAGCATTTCTGCCACAGGTAAAGGCCGCTTTTCTAGCAAGGAGAGGAAAAGCGATTCGGTCTGAGCGGATGTCGGTACGGCGTCCATAAGTATGCCACCTTCGGGTTCATCGTGGAAAAAGAGCAATCAGAATAGCAAAACCCATACCGGTTGGTAAAGCGCGGCGTTTTAACATCGGGAAGGCCTTTCCCTCCTTTTTCACTTAATCAGCTTGATCCCCACAACTCGGGCGTCTTATCATGCGGCAAGCGCTTGGTGTTAATAAGATGCGTGAGAAATCCCGGTGGAAAGGAGGCTGCATGAGACGGCTGGTGTTTGTTGCGGTTTCTTTGATGGCAGGAATGGCGGCGTGGGCAGAGGTGGCGAGACAGCCGTTCCCGATGGACTGGTCGACGCACACCGCATCGGCCATCGATCTCCGCCCAGCTCTCGATGCGCCTGCCGGCAGGGGCGGATTCATCTGCGCGAGCGGGGGTCATCTGATAAAGCCCGACGGCTCGCGCTTCCGCATTTGGGGCGTGAACATCTGCGGGTCCGCGTGCTTTCCGGAAAAGGAACAGGCGACCGCACTGGCCGATCAGCTCGCAAGGCTCGGCGTCAACTGCGTGCGCTTTCACTACATGGACTCGAAATGGAGCCCGCTCTTCGACAAGGGGCGAACGGACACGCGCGAGTTGAACGCAGCGGCGCTGGACCGGCTCGACTTTCTGGTTGCCGAGTTCAAGACGCGCGGCATCTACGCGAACCTCAATCTCAATGTCGCCCGCCAATACAAACCCGGCGACGGCGTGCGCGATGCGGACAGGCTCGGCTTCGGCAAGTCCTGCACCTATTTCAATCCGCGCCTGATCGAACTGCAACACGAGTATGCGCGGCAGCTTCTGACGCACAGGAATACCTATACCGGCAATGAGTACCGCAGCGAGCCGTGCGTGGCAACCGTCGAGATCATCAACGAGAACTCCGTGCTCGAAGGGTGGGTCAGCGGACGGTTGATCGGCCAGGAGGTCGAGAAGCCGGACACGTGGTCGCCGATCCCTGTCTCATACGCCGAGGAGCTCACAAGCCTCTACAATGCGTGGCTTGCGAAGAGCCGTCCGTCGGAGAGCGTCGCCGCCCTGCGGGCCGAGGCCGGCGTGACGGCGGACGCCCGCGTGCCGCGCCTCAAGCCAGCCGAGTTCGCGAAGGCCTCCGCCGCGCGTTTCCGAGCCGAAGCGGAGTTCTATGCGGAAGTTGAAAACACTTTTTTCGCGGGCATGAAGAAGCTGCTGAAGGACGAGCTTGGTGTTAAGGTGCCTGTGGTTGGAACCTCCGATCACAATCACGGGTACGCCGCCTACGCGCACGTCGCCTCAAACGCGACGTTCGATTGGGTCGACGGACACGGCTACTGGCAGCATCCCGATATCCACGGCCCCGTTCCCTCCTGCAAGAACACGCCGATGGTCAATGACCCGCTCGATTCGCTGATCGTGCAGTTGGCGCGGTCGCCGGTCGCAGGCCGCGCATACACGATCTCCGAGATCAACCATCCCTTCCCGCACGAGTACGCTTGCGAGGGTTTTCCGATCCTTACAGCCTATGCGATGTTTCACGACTGGGACGGCATTTACTGGTTCACCTGGGACAACGGCAAGCCGTCTCAAGATGGAGGCATTCCGCCGCGCGCCTTTTTCACCGTCTCGTTCGATCCGGTGAAGGTGGCGAACCTGATGGCCTGCGCCGAGCTGTGGCATCGGGGCGGAATCGCGAAAGCAAAGACGACGGTGGTGCGGTCGTACACACGAGAGCAATTGGACGACGCGCTGCGCATGGACCGCAAGGAGAGCCCGTTCTTCACGCCGGGCTTCGACCGCTCGACGCCGCTCGTGCACGCGACGCGCGCCTGCTTCGACGGCGGCCCATCGACCGTCTTTCCGGCTGCCGCGCCGGCGAGTGGACTCGTCTCCGACACCGGCGAACTCGGCTGGTTCAATGCGGATAAAAAGCGGGGCGTGGTGACAGTCGATGCCGTAGGCGCGCAGGCACTGATTGGCTATGTGCGCGAAAGCGGGCGCGCGACCACGCATCTGGCCGCCGATGTCCGCAACGGCTTCTGTTCGCTCGTGCTGGTGCCGCTCGACCGCAAGCCGGTGGCCTCCTCTGCGCGACTGCTGCTTGCGGCGACCGGCTGGTGCGGCAACACCGATATGCAATGGGACGAGAGGCGGCGCGGCCTGCCGGGCTGGGGGCACTGTCTCTTATACACATCT
>CAYSXF010000681.1:0-3349 GCA_964434815.1 uncultured Lentisphaeraceae bacterium | reverse complement strand
ACACCTCTCTATTCGTCGGCAGCGTCAGATGTGTATAAGAGACAGACCACGCATCATGGCGCAACTCAATTCCTCACGACGCAACTCAGCCATGTGCAATGGGCGGGTTTTCACTTCTACGACCTGCTCTTCCCGATGTTCGTTTTCATTGCCGGCGTGTCGCTCGTCTTTTCGACAGACAAAGCGATCGCTCAGCAGGGCAAGCTGAAGGCCGTGCTGCGGCTCGCGCGGCGGTGCAGTCTGCTGTTCTTGCTGGGCTTGTTCTATTACGGCGGCATGAGCAGCCAGTGGCCGGACATCCGGCTTTCGGGCGTGCTCCAATACATCGGCCTGGCTTCTTTCTTCGGCGGTGCGCTTTACATCGCGGTGCGCAGCGCACGGGTAATAGCGGCTGTGTGCGCTGCGATTCTCCTCGGCTATTGGGCGCTGATGTCGCTCATGCCATTCCCTGATTTGCGTTTGGACAAGGACTCGCTGGCTAAGACTGTGGCGCAAGTCGGTTCGCAAAGTCCGGCAGTGGTCATACAGAGCGCCTCAGGCCGCGTCCGAGGCCACTACGAAGAAGGCTACAATTTGTCGAACTACGTGGACTACCGGTTCCTGCCTGGCAAAAAGATCAACGGTGCCTACGAGTCGCAGCCACTGCTCGGCCTTATGGGTGTCATCTCCGCCTGCTTGCTAGGAATTCTGGGAGGGCTCTGGTTGCGCCGGGCTGATGTCCGTGACTCATACAAAGTCGCCGGCTTATTGGAAGCAGGCGCGGCTGGCGTGTTGATCGGCTTCGCGTGGGGTCTCCAGATACCGGTTGTGAAAAAACTATGGAGTCCTTCTTTCGTACTGGTTGCTAGCGGATACAGCGCCATACTGCTGGGAGTTTTCTATTGCATCGTTGAGGTTTGGAAGAAGCAGCGGTGGTGCCAGCCGTTCGTCTGGATCGGGATGAACCCCATCACCATTTATCTCGCGCACAACATCGTCAGTTTCCAGACTCTGGCCGCGCGTTTTGCAGGCGGCGACGTAGAGCGCTGCCTCGACACGTATGTGGCCAAGGGCGCGGGAGGCGTGCTGCTCGCCTTAGTCGAGTTGGGTCTGACATTCCTTCTTGTGCGGTTCCTTTACGTACGCAAAATTTTCATCAGGCTATAAACCCCATATCCTCGGTGAACGGCCTTTTTAGTTACTTATCGTCGCTGTCCAGCCAGACCGTCGCACCAGGCGCGAGTGTCACCCGCTTTCGGAATGAGGGAATCGACTTAAAAGCCGTGTTCGCACGGATCTCACAGGTTAGAGCCGCCGTCGTTGGATTGTGAGCCAAAAAGCACATCCGCTTCTTAGAGGCCGTGTCCGCTTCGACGCGAACATCTGGACTGTCGGCCAGCAGCAGATTACCGGCCGTAAACGAAACGGTTCCGGTTGATGAAGGAATGACTGTTCGCAGCGTATCCGATCCAGACCCCAACAGGCGCAGGCCGGAGGCGTCCTCAAGCGCAAGTGGCCAATTGGGCCTTACGCCTCTGACCTCGAGTGGGAGCGGATCGAGGCGCGCGCGCTTCAGCGTGAACGTTCCGCTGGCGGCATACGCCTCACCTGATTGACAAACGATGTCCGGCCCCGTCCTGACCACCGCGCCAAGCCGCACGTGCATATTCGAGACCGGCAACAGAACAGACGCCTGCACCGCTTTCAACTCATCGGCAGAGCGAAGTTCGCCTGGCATGAGGAAGACCACATGTCTGAAAGTGGCGATCTCCCCGCAGGCGAAAGGCCGTGGCGACAGGCAGACTGTCATGCGCTCCCGTGCGATACGGCCGTTTTCATTGCGCGAAAAAGAGATGCGTTTTGCGGCGGCGTCGCACGACGCCACAAACAGATTTCCGACCGTATTAGGCCATACCCCGGCCAGTCCGCCGGAGCTAAACACGCGCTCCTCTGAAGCGCCTTGCGTCAGCGCGGCGAACTTGCCGGACGCGGTCTCCGAGCCTGCTCCGTCCAGTGTGGTGTAACGCCAGTCAGAAACCAAGTCGGGGCGGACCGCCAGATCGACCAGGGTGATCCGCTTAATCTCATCCAGAGCCACAGCCCGCTGCGCCTGAAGTTCGGTCTCAATAAAAACCGTCGTGAGTCCGCCGACCGCAGGGCGGTAGGACGTTAAGGTCGTGCGCGAACGGAAAGCCGCGTTCGTGCGGTTAAAGCTGTAACAGGTTTGAGCAGCATCCGGCGAACTTTCAACGATCCGCAGAACCGCCCACTGGTGCTCCTCCGCAGGCTGTCCCTTGAGAGAAATAGACGGACATGGGTGGAAAAACTTGCAAGGCTGAATGATGCCAGTCTCGTCGACGCGCGGAACAAGCTGAGCTGCGTCGAGCATGACACCGAGTTGCCCGCCAGCCTCCCCTGTATGCCAGTAGGAGTGCTGCAGATATAGTTCGCGTTCGTCGAAAACGAACCGCGACGGCGCCTTGAAGAGTGTCGTGATCGTGTTCTGGTTATCGGCGCACATGGAGGTCGCGAACGTCCGCGCGACGGTTTGGAAGCGTCCGCTAAAGGCTTCGCTCCCGTCCTCCGCCTCGACAAGAACCCTGTACTCGGAAGCGTTTTGCAGCCGCACCGCTTCCGTGACAGCGAACGTGAACGCGTGTGGATGCCAGCGCCGGACAGGAAGCGTATTCGCGAAGAGCGTGATCCGCGTCAGAGCACCGGTGTGCGCCACGTCGAGGTTCATCACGAACCAGCCCGGCTCGCCGAAAACCAGGCCCCCGCCCGTGCCATACCCGTTGAAATGGTCATCGGCGAACTGGAACGCGCGGATCACAGGGCCAGACGTGGCGTGTGTCGCATGCGCATGCGTCGCCACGTCCGCCCGCGAAGGCGCAGCCGAGAGTGTGCAACACCCCCTCCGGCAAGCGGCAGAGACGTCTTCCGCCGTGCGGTATATGCCAGAGACACGCGGCTGCGGACCGTAACCTGACGCCAGCAGATCCGCGTACAAGCCGCGGGCATCGCTCACATTTTTTCCGTCGGCATCGAACGTGGCAACGTCCAGCCCTCGCCAAAAGCGTTGGTGCCAAGGCGCGATGCCGTTCCCGACAGGCCGCGAGAGCGACGGCACAGCGGCCCTGCCGCCGGAATAGGCTCCGCCAAAAAATTTCCAGAACAAGGAAGACGGCGCACCGAAGTCGCCTGTTCCGGGCAGTGCCTGCAGAGGCTGGAAAACGTAACCGGAGACCTCACCGCCCATGCCCATCGCTTCGTGAGCCGCGGGCTTCTCTGCATAACGGTCGGAAAAAGAGACCCCTGCGAAAACCGCGCACGCAGGCGTGGAAGCGGCCAAACACTCGGCCTGGAGCTT
>CAYSXF010000680.1:0-3355 GCA_964434815.1 uncultured Lentisphaeraceae bacterium | reverse complement strand
ACTCCTATCCGCGTGTGCCCGCCACCTCCGGCGAAATCCGCAACGTGCGAACGCGCACAGGCACCAACGGTCAGCCGCTCTTCTTCTCCGAATACGGCATCGGCAGCGCGGTCGACCTGTGGCGAGCCGCACGCCACTTTGAGCAGGAGAAAGCCGAGGACGCCGAGGATGCACTGTACCTCCGCGATAAGCTCGACCGCTTCCTCGCCGACTGGCAGGACTGGCGACTCGACGAGACCTTCGCCCGGCCCGAGGACTTCTTCATGGACAGTCTCAAAAAAATGGCGGGGCAACGCACGCTGTGCCTCAACGCGATCCGCTCCAATCCGAACATTGTCGCACACAACCTGACCGGCGCGACCGACCACGTTTGGTGCGGAGAAGGTCTCACCACGCTCTTCCGCGAACTCAAGCCCGGCGCGATCGACGCGATTTTCGACGGCTGGTATCCGCTGCGCTGGTGCCTGTTCGCCGAATCCGCGCACCTTTTCAAAGGCGGCAAAGTCCATCTGGAAGCGGTGCTCGCGGACGAGGACACCCTCGCGTCGGGCGACTATCCCGCGCGGTTGCAAGTGATCGGACCCCGCATGACCCGCGTGATGGATCGCGCCATTACGGTCACCATCCCGGTGCGCACCGGCAGCACGAACGAGCCGCCTTTTGCGAAACTGTGGTTCGCTGAAGACTTCGCCATCGACGGCCCGGCAGGCGAATACAAGTTCCTCGCCACGTTCGAGCGCGGCGCGGCGGCGGCGGGCGGAACGGCGACGTTCTATGTGAGCGATCCGGCCGATCTGCCGTCCGTGTCGGCCGAAGTGGTTTTATGGGGCGACGATCCGCAGACGGCCCAATGGCTGTCGAGTCACGGCGTCCGTACGCGTCCGTTCGCATCCGTTGCACCAGCGAAGCGCGAGGTGATTCTCGCCGCGCCGAAAGCGCCCGCGCCCGGCGGCGCGGCGGCGTTTCGCGAGCTTGTCAAGCGGATCGCTGCGGGCTCCACCGTCGTCTTTCTTTCTCCCGAGGTGCTTGCGCAAGGCGACCAACCGACCGCCTGGCTGCCGCTGACGAAAAAAGGCACGGCTAAACCGATCCGCGGCTGGCTCTATCTCAAGGACGAGTGGTCGAAAGCCCATCCGATCTTCGACGGGCTTCCGTCGGGCGGGCTGATGGACTATACCTATTACCGCGAATTGATCCCGGACCTGGTGTTCGCCGGACAGGAGCCCCCGTCCGAAGCGGTAGCGGGCGCGGTCAAAGCCTCGCAAGATTACGATTCGGGACTGATGGTGTCGGTCTACAATTTCGGCGCGGGCCGCTTCGTGCTGAACACGCTGAACATCCGCAACCTACTGACCACGCATCCCGCCGCGGGACACCTTCTGCTCAACATGCTGCGCTATGCGGCACGCGATACAGAGAAACCGGCCGCGCCGCTGCCATCCGATTTTGACCGGCAGCTCGACACTCTGGGCTACAAATAGAAAGGTCCATATGAAACACATCCAACGGCTTCTCACCCTCGCACTGCTCGCTTTCTCGACAGGCGCACTGGCCATGGGCGAACGGGATGTCGTCAAACCGATCATCGGCGACAAGCTGATTCCGGCAAGGCTTACGCACCGGGAAATGGCGGGCGGTGAACTGGACCGGCGCATCACGGATTTGATCGACAAGAACTACATGGTTCTCGACCTGGACCGGGACTGGCTGGACAAGTTCAAGCACCGGACTGATCGCGGGGACAAAAATTGCGTCTACTACGGCATCGGCAAGGTTCTAGACGCCGGCAGCCAGTTCGCTCAATACACCGGCGATCCGAAAGTGGCCGAACGCACCCAGTACATCATGAACCAGTTGCGGAGCGCGCGCGATCCGGACGGATACCAAGGTTTCTGGAACGTCGAAACGAACAACCACCAGAACGTTGTGAACTGGATCCTCCACGAACAGGAATATCTCAATCTGGCGCTGGTGCGGAACTATCGGGTGACGGGAAATCCCCAAGCCTTGGCGGACGCGAAAATCATGGCGGACTACATCATGCGGATGTTTCCCGCCAATAAGGATGAAGAGCATCTCATTCCCCCCGGCACATCCATCGCGGGAATCACGGAGAGTTTCGTTGAACTGTATCGCGTCACGGGAGAGACCCAATATCTCGAATTCGCCAAGGCCCTGCAATATGAGCCGCACTGGTACTACCTGAAACCGTATGACGCCTGGGAGAAAAACATATCGCAGTCCCGCTACCATGTCTACGTGATGCTGTCGCACATGTACCCCGATACGGAATTGTATCGTCTGATCGGCGGAGAGGATTATCTCAAGAAAAGCCTGTGGATGAGGCAAGAGTTGTTCGAGCGAGGACACGGCGGGCTGCTGGTTACCGGTTCGACGTCCCAGGGAGAGCACTTCACGTACAATCAGGATGGTTCGGGGGCTGTCGAAGAATCCTGCGTCACAGCTTATCTGCTCCGGTGGGCCGACAGCCTCATGCGTTTGGAAGGCGACATGCGGTACGGGGACATCATGGAGCGGACGATCTACAACGCCCTGTTCGCAGCGCAGGCGCCCGACGGCCGCCGCATCTGCTACTTCACGCCGTTCACGGGGAAGCGGCAGTTCCAAACGATCGACACCTTCTGTTGCAACGGGAACTTCCGCCGCGCGGTCGCCGAACTGCCGCAGAAGGTGTACTACCGCACCCCGGACAACGGCATCGCGCTGAACCTGTTCACCCGCTCAGACAAGACCTTCGATGTCAACGGCAAGACCGTTGAGATCAAACAGGAAACCGCATACCCGAATTCCGGCGAGATCAAGCTGACGTTTACGTGCTCCGAGCCAGTCGAGTTCGCGTTCCTGTTCCGCACCCCGCGCTGGGCGGAAAGCCTGGCGTGTGCCGTGTGCAATGTGCCGTGCTCACCAGACAAATCCGAACTCGGCTACGCTACGGTCAAGCGGTTCTGGAAGTCCGGCGATACGTTAACCATTTCCATGCCGATGAACTGGCGTTTCGTTCGCGGCCGAATGATACAGGACGGCCGAGTCGCCCTTTTGCGAGGCCCGGTACTGTTCACGTTCGACGACACACTGAATGCGGCTGTGCTCAAAAAGTGCCCGAAACCCCGTGACCTAATACTCGATCCGACCAGCATCGGCAACCCGATTCCGGACGATAGAATTCGTCCCGACGGACAGATGGTCGTCGTCAAGGCATGGACGAATTCCGAGCGCACAGGCGAGCAGGTCGGTGTCGTTCTGACGGAGTTCGTCGATCCCGACGGCATCGACGTGTATTTCAAGATCCCGAAGCTTGATGCTACTCCTGTCTCTTATACACATCTCCGAGCCC
>CAYSXF010000679.1:0-3360 GCA_964434815.1 uncultured Lentisphaeraceae bacterium | reverse complement strand
GCCCTGGCGACCGCCAGGTCGGCGGCGGCAAATGCCTGTACCATCTGCTCGTGCAGATAGGGGTACAGGTGATAATCCCGCCGGGCCTCGGCGCTCAGCGCAGGCAAATGACTCTCTACCCAGGCGTGATCCGCCTGCCCGCTTTTTACGGGACGATGGACAAGCGCCCGAATCAGGAAGGCTTCCGCAGCGCCACGGTGGATGTGGCCAAGCAGATCGCCGCTTTTAACGGGCAGAACGTGTCGGGGCTGATTCTTGACCTGCGCAACAATGGCGGCGGCTCGTTGCGCGAGGCCGTGAGCCTGACAGGGCTCTTCGTGCGGAGCGGACCTGTCGTCCAAGTGCGCGAGCAGAAGCAGATCATGGTCCTGCCCGTGCCCAACATGGATCCGGCCATGGCTTTCCGAAAGCCCATGGTGGTGCTGATCAACCGGACGTCGGCGTCGGCGTCGGAGATCGTGGCTGGCGCGCTGCAGGACTATGGCCGGGCGGTGGTCATCGGCGACTCGCAGTCGCACGGCAAGGGCACCGTGCAGACCGTGATGCCGCTGGGCTCGGAGAAGTTTGGTTCGTTGAAGGTGACCACGGCCAGTTTCTACCGGATCACGGGCGCTTCCACGCAGCGCAAGGGCGTGGCCTCGGACATCGTCATTCCGTCGATGCTAGACGGGCTGGACATCGGCGAGGATAAGCTGCCGGGCGCGCTGCCTTGGTCGCAGGTTGAGTCCGCGCTCTTCATCCCCGTCTCGGATGTGGCCAAGTTCGTTCCGAAGCTCAAGGAGCAGTCCGCCAAGCGCTTGGCCTCGAACACCCGCTATGCGCGCTATTGCTCGATGGTGCGCCACGTGCAAGAGGTGAACGAGAAGACCGAGGTGTCGCTCGAGTTGAATGCCCGCCGGAAGCTCATGAAGGCTGAGAACGAGATGCGGAAGCTCGAGGACGAGGAGATGGGTGCCGCCACCAAGAGCGGCGCCGATGGCGATGTGGTTTTGGACGAGGCGCTCAACATCCTTTCTGACTTGGTGGACTCGGCAGGCGGAGGCGATATTCCGATGGAGACCGAGGGCGACCTTCGGACGCGCATGATGCGTATTTTCGGACGCGATCTGCCGTGAGGCGCTCCCGTTCGGGAGAGGGGCGGAACCGATGAAAATCAAATTCACGAAAATGCATGGGGCAGGCAACGACTTTGTCCTGATCGATGACCGCGCGGGAACGGTGCCGTGGGAGGACCACATGCTGATGGCCTCGCTGGCCAGCCGCCGCACCGGTATCGGTTGCGAAGGTGTGATCTTGGTGCAGCACTCGGACAAAGCCGATTTCCGCATGCGCTTCCTTAATCCTGACGGCACCGAGGTGGAGATGTGCGGCAACGGGTCGCGCTGCGCGGCGGCGTTCGCCCATGCCATTGGGGCCAGCAGCACCGCACTCACAATGGAAACCATGTGCGGCTTAGTGGATGCCCAGCTCTCCGACAAGGGGGTGTGCGTCTGGATGCCGGAGCCTAGCAGAAAGAACTTCGGGCTTGAAATCAAGGTCGGCAGCGAGACTGTGCGCGGCGATTTTATCAACACGGGAGTGCCGCACTTCGTGGTGCAGGTTCCCAATGTCAGCACCGTCAACGTGCAGGAGTTGGGGCGCGCGTTGCGGCTGCATCCTGCGTTTGCGCCGGAGGGCACCAATGTGGACTTCGTCACGTTCCGCGCGCCGAACCGCATGACCATGCGCACCTACGAGCGCGGCGTCGAAGCCGAGTCGGGCGCGTGCGGGACCGGTGCGGTCGCCTGCGTTGTGGTGGCTGTCGAGACCGCGCAGTTCACGCTGCCCGCCAAGGTCAAGACGCCCTCGGGGTACGACCTCACGATCGACGGCGACTGGCGGCACCACAAATGCACCGGGCTGACGCTCTCGGGTCCGGTGAAGTTCGTCTTCACAGGCGAAATCGACCTGAACGACATCGACATGGGCGGCGAGATCGACTGAGCCAATGAACCGCATCTTATTTGGAGCGGAAGAGGTGCTGGCTGACGGGACCGTCGTGCTTTCTGACGGCCGCGCTGAGCATATCCGGCAGGTGCTGGGTGCCCAGGCCGGGCGCTCCGTCAAGACTGGCTTTCTCAACGGTTTGGCAGGAACGTCGCTCATTGTGGAGATGGACGGGGAGCGGGTTCGCCTGCAGCCGGAGCATACTCTGCCAGCCGCGGAGCCGTGGTTCGACCTGCTGCTGGCCGCGCCGCGTCCGAAAGTGCTTAAGCGGTTGTGGCCGCAATTGGCCGCTCTCGGTGTCGGGCGGGTCGTCGTCGTCAACGCCTTCAAGGTTGAGAAGTGTTACTTCAGCAGCCAGTGGCTCGATCCGGCCCACTTCCGTCCGTTGCTGATCGAGGGGCTGATGCAGGCCGGACTGACCCGCGTGCCGGAGGTTTTGGTGCGGCCGCGTTTCAAGCCGTTTGTCGAAGACGAACTGGAGTCGCTGTTTCCCGGCGCGCTGCGCCTGCTGGCCCACCCTGGGGCGCAGCGGTCGTTTTTTGAACCGGCCGATTTTCATTCGCGCCCGCTGCTGGCAGTCGGCCCAGAGGGCGGCTGGACGGAGTACGAGTTGAAAACCCTGCACGCGTTCGGTTTCCGGCTCTTTTCGCTGGGCGAACGTATCCTGCGCACCGACACGGCCTGTGTCGCATTGATTTCCGTATTGGCACACCTGATGGAGAAATGAAATGGGAACTAGAAACAAGCAGTACAAAGATTTTCGGGCTGACCGGTCGCGCGAGCCATCGGACAAGGGCGACTGGATTTACGGGCGCCGCCCGGTGCTTGAGGTTGTGAAGGCGGGGCAGCGTCACCTCTACGAGGCGGTGCTGCCGCCCGAGGGGCGGGATGCGCCCGACGTGGCGGAGCTGCGAGGCCTGCTGCTCGCTCGCGGCGTTCCGTTCCGGACGCTTGAGCGCGAGGAGCTTGACGAGATCTGCGAAGGCGGCAACCATCAGGGCGTAGCGCTTCGTACGGGCGGGTTCCCTTACATCTCCCTTGACCAGGTGATCCACGACGTCAAGGCTGATGAGAACGCGCTGGTGCTGATTTTGGACCACATCGAGGATCCGCAGAACGTCGGCTCGCTGCTGCGCACGGCCGACGCGGCCGGCGTGACAGCCGTCGTGTTGCCCGAAGATCGCGCGGCAGGCGTGACCGCAGGCGTGGTGCGCGCTTCGGCCGGCGCGGCGGAGCACATGCGGGTGGCGAAAGTGGTCAATCTGGTCCGCGCCATGAAGGAGCTTCAGGAGTGCGGCGCATGGATCACTGGGCTTGACTTCGGGCCTGATGCCAAGGCTTATACGGCGGTGGACTTCAAGGGCCGCGTGGGGC
>CAYSXF010000678.1:0-3365 GCA_964434815.1 uncultured Lentisphaeraceae bacterium | reverse complement strand
CCCCTTCTCCGAGCCCTTCGCCCTGCTCGACCGCGTCGTGTCCGACAAGCAGGCCCGGGAAACCCGGACCATCAAGGGCGCGATCACGAACTTCCGCGGCATCGCGGACGACTTCCCGGGCGACAAGGAGGTTGCGGGCGCGATCGACACCCTGCGCAGCAAGCTTTCAGCGCGTAACGACAAAGACGCTGCCGCCGCGCGGGCGGCTGTCAAGCCGGTGACCCACACGATTACAGTCACGCCCAAGTAAGCTAGGCGCAACCGGTTCTGACCGAGAGCTGGATCTGGGATTAGTGCTAAAAGTCCGTGCAGCTTAGACAGACGTCTTATCAGACAGGATTACAGGATTAACAGGATTGGCTATGCCGCATATTAATCGTGTAAATCTTGTAATCCTGTCAAGGCAGACAACTTCATTCGAGAGGCGCCGGTCGGATCTCTTGGGCGATATCATCTCTTGTCCCTTGGCGGCCATCGGGGCCAGCTGATCGGACTTCGTACGCGTTTGCGCCTTTCTTCGTGTACACGAGCGCATGTCCCCACGAATCGACCAGGTTCTCCTTGCGCAGGAGCGCCGGGAACTCCTCGGACCCGCAGGTGAGTTCGTCAAGGGTCTCTGGCATGCGTTTCTGTTTCGTGTAGTAAAAGGAAAGAGTTGCCTCAAGACACGCAATGCTGCCGCGAGTGATCTCAATACGTGTCATCGTGTCAGCGCTAGGATTGCATCCGGCCATACGCGCGATCCACGCAGCGCAGTACGCGAACAGGAGCAGAAGCATGAGAAGTAAGGCGATCTTCTTTAGCCACTTCATACGATGATCCGGCAATATCCAGACGCCAAAATAATCGGTTAGCAAGCGAACTTGAAAGAATTTTAGCCGGTTCAGCCGAATCCGTCCACAACGCTCAACGCAGAACGTTTAGTTCTCACATGAAGAAGAAGCAAATGCTGATCGCCGACCTCTGGCCTCCGATCGCCAACCGCTTCACTTGATCGGCGTGGCGGCGAGGGGCGGGACGTTCAGGTTGTTGAGCCTGATCCAGCAGTCGCCGCAGGCGCAGCCGGTGTCGCGGCCGCAGGTTCCGGCGATGTCCGGCGGCAGCGGGTCGATGGTGGCGGCGATGAGGTCGCTGAACCTCTTGTACTCGGGATCGCTCTTGGACGCCCAGCCCTTGTCGATCTGGCCCCAGCCGCCCGCCTCTTTCGCGAGCGGGGCCATCAGCAGGCGGCTCTCGGCGGGGTTGGCGTGGTTGACCAGCGCGTGGTAGGGCTGCCGCGCGAGCGCCTCGCCGAAGCGGACCTTGACCGCCTCGCGCAGCGCCTTTTCCTTCTCGCCATTGACGCGGGCGTGCTCGATGCGGTTGTGCGACGAGTCGCCGTTGGCCTGGCTGTTCAGGTCCAGCCAGTCGATGATGCGCTGGAAGTCTTCGCGCGGCAGGTTGACCTTCTTGTGGTTCTCGAGCAGCATCTTGCCGAGCTTCGAGCCGTGCGCGTAGTAGTCCATGGGGCGGCTGACGTTCTTGTCGACGCCGTGGGTCTCGGACTTGAGTCCGATCGGGTTCGTGTAGCGCGCCAGGGTGACGTACGACTGCGAGAAGCTGCCGCTCTGGTTGCCGACGAGGTTGACGCCGTTCGGCGGCTGGCCCTCGCCGAGCCCGTGGCAGCGGATGCAATAATGATCCAGCACGGGCTGGACGGTTCTGACGAAGCTGAAACCGCCCTCGTAGGCTGGACCGGCGGGCGGCGTGAGTTCGGCAGGCTTGCGCATCAGCAGCGACGCGCTGTCCGGCGGCGAGGCCAGGCTCTCGGCGTGGCAGCCGACGCAGCCGCGGCGCTCGCCCGCGTGGAGGTAGTGGAACGAGCGTTCGGTCATCACGGCCAGGCCGTTCTCGTCGAGCGCCTGGATCTGCAGAGGCACGCCCGCAGGCACGCGCACCACGACCGAACCGTCGTCCGCCACCGGCACGGTGCCGAGGATGCGCTTGGCCAGCCCTACGCCCACGCGGCAGTTGAGCGCGGCGTTAGAGGCGATGGGCTTAACGAAGATGCGGTTGAAGCGCAGGTACTTGATCTGGCCCGGCTTTAGAATACCTTTGGGGTCGTTGCGCGTCAGGTTCACATTCTGCACCGCGTAGATGCCCGTGTCGCTCTCGGGATGCTCCGGCAGCATGGAGGGCAAAACAGGCGGCATGGGGCGCGGTACGAGAGGCTGCGGACAGAAGCAGCAGGTGTCCGCGTCGCGGAAAATGGGCTCGCGGCCGCCGGCCGTGTCGATCAGCATGATGCTGTAGCCCGTCGCGTCGGGGACGGTGCCCTGGAAGGGGATGTTGTTCGGCGAATACGTGGCGAAGAAAAGGTTCTCGGTCAGCGGGAAGGGCGTGCAGAATTGGCCGGGGCCGCCGGGCTCGTCCGACTCGGGGAACTTGCGCTCGGGCGTAATGCGCGTCACCGGGCCAGGGCCGTTCTCGCCCTTCTGCACGTCGATCACAATCGTCGTGCCGGTATGGAAGCTGTGGTGGGCCACGCCC
Source organism: uncultured Lentisphaeraceae bacterium (assembly GCA_964434815.1). Classification (GTDB taxonomy): domain Bacteria; phylum Verrucomicrobiota; class Kiritimatiellia; order RFP12; family UBA1067; genus CAYSXF01. The sequence goes on along the minus strand of CAYSXF010000678.1, from coordinate 836 downwards.
GTCGCGACGATCTTCTGCGAGCCGGGGATGGCGCGCGCTTCGGAGATCATCAGCGGATAAATGGTGTCGTTGCCGTAGTAGCTGGAGACGCCCGTGCCGTCGGGGCGCTTCCACCAGAGCTTGTGGAACTCCATCTCGTGCCGGTCGACGTACTCCCAGCGCGTGTAGATCAGGCGGCCGTCGTTCAGCACGGACGGCGTGGTCTCGTTCTCGATGCCGTAGGAGAGCGGCCGGATGGCGCCACCGTCCTTGTCGCAGCGGTAGAGCATCCAGGCGGGCGCGTAGCGGCCTCCGTGGCAACGCCCGTAGTTCTGCGCGCGGGTCGAGACAAACGCGAACCCGCCGTCGGGCAGATAGCAGGGGTCGCTGTCTTCGATCATCACCGTCGAGCGGTCGTCCATGGTCTTGAGCGGATCGCGCGGCGTGCCGGTGAGCTGCCGCACCCACGAGCCGTCGGTCGCGGCCTCGTACAGGAAGTAGCGGAAAAAATTCGGGTTGTTGGTCGTGTGGTCGGCGTAGGCGAAGACGAACTTGGTGGCGTCGGGATGGAGGCTGGGACGGTAGAACGCGCCGGGCGGCAGCCGGTCTTTGACGAGCGCGCGCTCCTGGGGCTTGTCGCTCTGCCAGTTCTTCAGCAGGGTCGGGCCTTCGCCGACGCGGCTGTGGCGGCCGAGGTACTGGTCGCAGTTGTGGCTGTACATCGTGGGCGCGTTCTTGTTGATGAACAGCGTGTCGAAGGCCAGCTTCGGATGCGCGAAGAGAATCTTGCGGCGCAGGCGGAAGGCCTCGCCCTGTCTCTTATACACATCTCCGAGCCCACGAGACAGGCAGAAATC
>CAYSXF010000677.1:0-3370 GCA_964434815.1 uncultured Lentisphaeraceae bacterium | reverse complement strand
GTGCAGGCGCTCGGCATTCTCGAAGCCCGTCGCGCCGCCATGGCCGCCTCCACCTTCGCGGCCGGCGTGATGATGATCGAGCGTGCCACCGCCGCTGACCTGCCTGAACTCTTGGCGGTTCAGAAGGTGGCCTATCAGAGCGAAGCCGAAATTTACGGCGATGCGAGCCTGCCTGCCCTGCGGCAGTCTCTCCCTGAGATGACCGCCGACTTCGACAAAATGATTTTCCTCAAAGGCGTCGTGAACGGTAAGATCGCGGCCTGCGTGCGCGGCTACGACGACGGACAGGGCACCGCCAATATTCTGCGTCTGAGCGTGCTTCCCTATTTCCGGGGCCACGGACTCGGCCGCCGCCTAGTCACCGCCATCGAGGCCGAGTTCCCCAAGGCCAAACGCTTTGAGATCTTCACGGGTCACCGCAGCGCCGCCAACATCCACATCTACGAGAAGATGGGCTACAAGCGCTTTAAGACCGAGCCTTTCAACGCGAACGTCGAGTGGGTCTACATGGAGAAGAAATCGTCATGATTGAAGAGCAGCCCATCGTTCCCGTCACGGTCGACAAGCTGGTCGCCGAGGTTAAGGCCCTGTGCGATCAAGGTTGGCGGATGGTGCAGATCGGAGTCACGTCGCTGGGCGAGACCCTCGAGTTTAACTACACCTTTGACTTGGATCAGAAGTTCCGCAACTTGCGCCTGCAGCTTCCGGCGGCAGGGGCCCGCCTGCCAAGCATCAGCGGCGTGTTCTGGTGCGCGTTCCTCTACGAGAACGAGATTCACGATCTCTTCGGCGTGAACTTCGACGGTCTCGTTCTGGATTTCAAGGGTAACCTCTACCAGACTACCAAACCTTTCCCGTTCGCCGCTGCGGCCACCGCCGGCGTTTCAACAAACATCGTTCAATCCCCCGTCTGAGAAGCACTATGGCCACCCGTACCATCATCCCATTTGGGCCCCAGCATCCGGTGTTGCCGGAACCGATCCATCTCGACCTCGTGGTTGAGGATGAGAAGGTCGTCGAAGCCGTTCCCTCGATCGGCTTTATCCACCGTGGCCTTGAGCGGCTGGTGGAAAAGAAAGATTTTCAGGAGTTCGTTTTTGTCGCCGAGCGCATCTGCGGCATCTGCAGCTTCATCCATGGCCAGTCCTACTGCCAGGGTATCGAAGAGATCATGAACATCCCCGTGCCGCCGCGCGCCCTCTTCCTGCGGACGATCTGGGGCGAGCTCTCCCGTATCCACAGCCATCTGCTTTGGCTGGGGCTCATGGCGGATGCCGTGGGCTTTGAGAGTCTCTTCATGCACTCGTGGCGCGTGCGTGAGCGCGTGCTGAACATCATCGAAGCCACCACCGGCGGGCGCGTCATTTTCGGCTCTTGCAAGGTCGGCGGCGTGCGCCGCGATATCGACGCCGCGCAGATGCAGAGCCTGCTTTCGCAACTGACTGAGATCGAGCGCGAGACGCACGAGATCGTCAAGGTCTTCCTGAACGACGACACCGTGAAGCACCGCCTGTGCGGCGTGGGAACGCTCTCCCGCGAGGAGGCGCACTCGCTCGGCTGCGTCGGTCCGACGATGCGCGCGAGCGGCATCGCGCAGGACATGCGTACGCTGGGTTACGCGGCGTTCAAAGAGCTCTCGTTCAAGCCCATCACCCGCACCGCCGGCGACTGCTACGCCCGCGTGGCCGTGCGCTGCGACGAGATCTTCCAGTCGGTCGACCTGATCCGCCAGGCAGCGGCCAAGATTCCTGGCGGCGAGATCGCCGTCAAAGTAACCGGTAATCCGAACGGCGAATTCTTTGTGCGCGTCGAGCAGCCCCGCGGCGAAGTGATCTATTATTTGAAAGGCAACGGCACCAAGAACCTTCAGCGGTTCCGCGTGCGTACGCCGACCTTCGCCAACATTCCGGCGCTCGTCAAGGCACTGCAGGGATGCAATCTTGCGGACGTGCCTGTGCTGGTTCTCACCATCGATCCTTGTATCAGTTGTACGGAGCGCTAAACCATGTCCCTATTCTGCATGTCCGGTTTGGTGATGAAGTGGCTGTTTCGCAAGCCCTACACGAGCCGTTATCCTTTCGAACCCCGCCAGGCGTTGCCCGGATCACGCGGCTCGCTGGGCATCGACCTGAAAGAGTGCACCTACTGCACCCTCTGCGCTAAGAAGTGCCCCACGCAGGCTATCGAAGTGGACCGCACAACCAAGCGTTGGACCATTGATCGCCTGCGTTGCATCACCTGCAACTACTGCGTCGAGGCCTGCCCCAAGAAATGCCTGGTGCTGAACACGGCCCACGGCAAAGCCACGGTGACCAAAGACCGCGAAGTCATCTAGAACGGTTTAATTTAAAGTATGGCCGTTGGTTGATGTCAGGTAGGGCTGGTTCCCTGAACCCGCCGCGGACGCCTCGGGGAGGCGTCCCTACCAAGAACGGCTACACATTTAACAAAACCGCTCTCGTGAAATCTTGTACAAGGCAAGCCCGCCAGTAGCCTTTGCTATTAGCGGGCTTGTGTATTTTTGCGACTCAGGCGCTTCCTTATTCAGACGGTTTTGAGACAATGCCGCCGTTCGGCTGATTCTGTAGCATTTTTGCGAGAAGGACATTGATCAGGCCACCCTGATCACCTCCTGCGGCGCCTCCGCCGACCATGATGTCCGGAACCAGCTTGATGTGGTTCGAGGCCAGCGCCTGCGCGACCTGAATGACCGCATAGTTGCCGGAATCCATCGAGTCGATCTTCTGTTTAATGACGCTGGCTTCGGCGCTGCCGACAGCCTGAATCTTGCCGGCTTCAGCGTTGCCGACCGTCGTGATGACTTGGGCGTCCGCCTTGGCTTGGATCGTCTTCGACTGGGCCTGGCCCTCGGCGTTCTTGACCGCCGCCTGAGCCGTGAACTCGGCGATCTGTACGCTCCGCTCGGCGTCGACAACCCGCGCCTGGGTATCTGCTAAAGCGGTCGCCTGCTCCAGTTTCTGCCGGGTCGTCTGCGCCTCCATTTGCGTGCTGTAGGTCACCCGCTCCTGCTCGGCGATCTTCCGGTCGGTCAGCGTTTTCATGAGTTCCGGAGGCGGCGTGATGTCGCCGATGAGGGTGTCGACGGCCACGACGTTGTAGTCCTGAAGCGCCTTGGAAATCCGGTCCTTCGCGTCCGCCTGACGCTCCTGCCGACCTTTTAGAAAGTCGATCACGTCTGATCCTTGGGCCGCATTACGGAAGTAGTTTCCGATGGTAGGCTCGAGCACCTGCGTCACCAGGTTGGCGACATTTCCGAACCGCGCGATGACCTTCGGCGCATCGGTGCGCGGGATGTGGATGATCTGGCTGACGTCCAAGTTGAACGTGAATCCGTCTTGCGAGCGGACGG
>CAYSXF010000676.1:0-3384 GCA_964434815.1 uncultured Lentisphaeraceae bacterium | reverse complement strand
GACGATAATCGTGCGCGGCGGGATCGACGAATGTGGGCTCGGTCATGGCCGAGCCAGCGTCCATGCCGAGCTCGGACTGGTAGCGTGCGAAGTCGGTCGGAGCGTAATTGGTTTTGCTGAGCCAGCGCACGACGGGCTTCTCTTTTTGAAAGAAAAGGTTGTTACACATCGTCAGACCCTTGCGCCAGTCGTTCTCCATGCGGATGCAGACCTCGCTGGAAGAGGCGAAAATGTTGTTGCGAACCACGACGTTCGTTGTCGCGGCCAAGTTGTGGTAGAACATCAAATGACCGCCGTTGACGTCCGGACGCTGGCTGTGCGCCCAGCCGAAACCCGCATCCACGCAGGTGTTGTGCTCGAACAGGATGTTGCGCGTGACCGTCGTCGCTGGACCGTTCCAGTACTCGAACGAATACTCGGCATGCCAGATCACATTGTCGCGATACGTGATGTTGATTTCGTCGTCTGTGCTACCGCGGCCTTGATTGGTGAGCGCCGCGTCGTAGATCTCCCACAGGCGGTTGTTTTCGACGAGGTTGTCCTGCGCGCCTCCCCAGAACTCGATGCCGTTGCCGAAGCGCACCGGTCTGCCGTTCGGGCCGACATGCTGCAGGCCGCCGCCGATCCACGACACGTCACAGTTGCGGATCGTGATGCGACGGGTGCCGCCGCCGCCGAAGCCATGCGCGCCACCGTAGCGAACGGCGAGTCCGTCGTAGGTGATGTCGTGTTTGCCGCCTTCGCTGACGATGTGGCGCGTCAGGGCCAGCTCGACGCTTTTGAACTTGGCGGCGGGATTGGCGTCACATGCGACGAAGACCCGTTTACCCTCCGCATCGAACCAGTAGTCGAGCGGCTTCTTAAGATCGTTGAGTGTCCATTTCTTGACGCCCCACTTCTCGCCGTGGTTCAGGATCAAAATGCCGACATCGCAACGGACCGGGTCGCAGTTCGCGATGCTTGCACGCCAGACTCCGAGCGATTCGAAGTCGAACACGGCCCCAGAAGGCACCATGCCGCCGACGCTGAAGTGCAAATAGCCTGACTCCATCGGTTCCTGCGCGAGCAACAGCACGTCGAAGGTCTGCCACTCCGGCCCGATCATCTTGTTGCTGACGACTCCTCTGATTCCTATCGTCCATGGCGGTTTGTTGCGCATGGCTTCGACCGTATCTATCTTGAACGGAACGGTGGAGCGCATGCGCAGCCGGAGCACAAAGCAGGGTTCCAGTTCTTTGATCTGCGGCCCCCAGACTTGGATCTGGTGGCGTTGGTCGCCGGAGGCATTGCAGGTGAGACGGTTGAACCAGTGGCTGTTCTCCTGCGCGCGCTTCAGCGTTCCCTGTGCGGTTTCCTGGAAGGACGGCGACCACATAGAGTCGGTCAGATCCAGAATCTGGCCCTGCAGCGCGGGCTCGAACGGGCGCGTGGCCCAGACGCCCGGCTTGACTTCGGACCACTCTTCGGGGTGGTTGCGTGCGGCTGAACCTTGCAGAATGGGCTTCTCGCCTGTGCCGTATGCGCCGTATACGATGCGGGTGCCGTTTGAACCGCTGTGCGGCACAAGCTGGCCGCGCCACAGCCCGCCGCGCTTGAACAGCACCTGGTCGCCCGGAATCAGCGTCGCCTGGTTGACCTTTTCAAGGCTCTGCCAGGCGGATGATTCCGCGGTGCCCTCTGCGGCGTCGTTACCTTTGGCGCCGTCGACGTAGAACGTGGCGTGTGCCGTTCGGTCCGCCCACGTGAGGCTCGCTGCGGCACAGGCGGTGAGAAGAACGAGTTTCCGAATGGTCGCACGGATGCCCAATGGATTGTCCATCTGCTAGTCGCCCAGCCCTTGAACCCAGATGTTGCGGAATTCGATGGGGTCGTTGTGATACTGGAGCTTGATGGGCTGCTTCACGGGATGCGGGCTCAGCGTGGCGGTGCGCTTGAGCGTCGAACCGTCGATCTCCACGGCGTCCTGCACGGTCACGCCGTTGAAGACCACCGTGAACGTCGGCTTGCGTTCGACCTTGCCGTCGGCGGCGAACTTCGGCGCGAGGAAGGTGATGTCGTAGCTCTGCCACTCGCCCTTGGGCATGGACGGGTTGGAAGCGGGCGTGGAGCGCTGGTAAATTGCGCCGGCCATGCCGTCGGAATAGGTGTTCGTGAGATTGTTATAGGACTCGAGGATCTGCACCTCGTACCAGCCATGCTTCGGCATGAAGATGATCCCGCTGTTCGCGCCCCTCTGACCCGCCGCCACGCGGTCCTTCGGGACGCGCCACTCCAGATGCAGTTTCACTGAGCCGTACTCCTTTTTCGTGAGCAGGTCGGTGGCGGTGTCGATCCAGACGCCGTCCTTGATGGGCCAGATGACTCCGCCCTTCTCTTTGGGCTTCTCAGCCACCCAGTTCGATTCGGCCGATGTCGACGTGCCGTCGAACAGCACCTCCGCGCCGGCCGGCGGCTTCGCGAAGTTCGGCGTCCCCGCCACCTTCTTCACCGCGAACATATCCCCCTCCACCTTCGGGTTCGGAGGATTCGCTAACACCGCGCCCGCTGTCAACGCCGCCATCATCGCTACAAGTATCTGCTTCATGATTTTCCTTTTAATTACGCCTTTTTTGTGGCATCGGCCAGCAGCGCGAACGCTTTGTCGGAGCCGGCCTCGATGAGCACGTCGGCGCATTGTGTGGTCAGTGCGGGCAGAGAGCCGACCGACGCATAGAACGCGTTGCGCTTCTTGATGTCCTTGAACTCGGCGATTGCGCGTTCGCCGAGGTAGGGGGCGTGGGCGTAGACGCCGAGCAGCGTCTGACCGACCATGATCCGCATGCCCTGCGTGAACTCGGCCGCATACTTCTTGAGCACGGGCCCAGTGATGTCATCCACGAAGGGAAGACCGCCCTTGTTCATCTCGGTGCCGATGTTGATCGGCAGGTCGCGCTTGACGCACCCTTTTACGACCTCGTCGAGCTTCGCCTGCTTGCGATCGGCGTCCTGCGGGTCTTTCAGGTTCCAGTTGCGGTCCGGGATGATATTGAGGGCGGCGCACCCTTTGTCGGTCATCAGATCCAGAAGATAATTGCAGTTGGCTTCTCCGCCGCTGGTGCCGTCGAGCCAGGCGATGGTCGGGATCGCGCCGCACGCGCGCACCCAGCGGGTGAAGTCGTCGGAAAGCGGGAAGGTCTTGTCGGTGGGCTGGATGTAGCCGATGCCGCCGCGCTTGGCGAGCGCGTTGCGCGCGAGGTCTTCCATCTTCGGCACATTGGCCTCGATGGCCGCGTAGGCCGCGGCGTCGCACTTCAGCAGCGGAGCCCAGAAAGCGGCGCGCTTTGCGGGATCGGTGAACGCTGTCTCTTATACACATCTCCGAGCCCACGAGACAGGCAGAAATCT
>CAYSXF010000675.1:0-3385 GCA_964434815.1 uncultured Lentisphaeraceae bacterium | reverse complement strand
GATTCGGGAACCACGTTCGCGAAGGACGCGCTCGCGCCTTATGTCGCGAACGGACAGCTTCCGGGCGCGATCAACGTCTTTTACAAGGACGGGCGGCAGGAGGTCGCCTGCGTCGGTTACGCCGACGTCGCGGCGAAGCGTCCGATCACGATGAACGACGTCTACATGCAGTGTTCGCAGACGAAGGGCTTCTGCGGCGTGACGGTCGCCATGCTCGTCGAGGAAGGCAAGATCTCGCTCGACGATCCCGTTTCGAAATTTCTGCCGGAATTCAAGGAGCTCTGGATCCTCGAGTCCAAAACGAACGGCGTGAAAAAACTCGTCCAGGCGAAGAACGTGCTCACCGTCCGCACGGTCATGAACCACACCGGCGGATTCCCGTTCGAGACGTGCGCGAAGCAGGGCAACCTCAAGGGCGGCGGCTGGTCCGGCGGCGCCCCGCTCCGGCAGACCGCGGCGATCGCGGCGGCGTGTCCGCTGCTCTTCGAGCCCGGCACGAAGGTCCAGTATTCCAACACCGGCATCGACATCGGCGCGGCCATCGTTGAGGAGGTGACCGGCAAGCGCTGGGAGGACTTCCTCAAGGAGCGCGTCCTCGATCCGCTCGGCATGGCGTCCAGCTCGTTCCGGCCGACCGACCAGCAGCTCAAGACTCAGGTGGAGATGTACGACTGCGTGACGAATGCGCCCGCGAAATACCGCCTGCAGAACGAGATGGAGCAGCGTCCCTACAACGACGCGCACGTCTTCGCGTCGGCGGGCGCGGGACTCTGGACGACCGCGAACGACCAGCTCAAGTTCTACAAGATGCTCATGAATCTCGGCGTGGGCGACAACGGCGTGCGGATCCTCAAGGAGGAAACCGTGAAGGAGATTCTCGCGAAGTCGTCGCGTCCGAAAGGCTTGGGCGGCTATTCGCTCGGGCTTTCCGCGCCGGAAGAAGACGCGGAAGACGCCTGGTTCGGACATGGCGGCGCGTGGGGCACCAACTGCATGGTCAACTGGCACCGCAAAGAGCTGAAGCTTTGGGCCGTGCAGCTCTGCGGCAGTCCGCGTCCCTGGGACAAGGCCCGCACGGCGGCGGAGGATAAGTTCTTCAAGGCCGCGATCGACAACTCCGGCGCCGACGCCTACACCGGCCGCGTCAAGTAAGTCCCGAGGCGAGGAGTTTTGAGGCCCGGTGTTGACGGGCAGGAATCGAAAGCCGTATGATGGGGCCGTTTTCTGGATGAGTAACGACGACATGAACGCAAACATTGGACACAAACCGGCGCACAGCCGATGCGCGATACAGTCCCGCCAGCGGGAACTGGAACGTCTGCGGCGGATGTCTATCGAAGAACGGATCCGTTCGGCTCTAACGATGGGCAAGCGGTTTGCGTGGATCCGACCGGTCGCCGGAGGGCAGCGCCCGTGAACGACGCCGACGCGATCCTTCACGCCGCCGAGGATGTCGTCACCCTCCTGCGACAACATCGCGTGGAGGCCGTCGTGATCGGCGCGGTCGCGCTGGCGGCCTTCCACTACGTTCGGTACACCGAGGACGTTGACTTGGGCGTCAATGCCGATCTTCCGACGCTGCGCGCCGTCGCGGACTCGTTACGTCGCGCGGGCTACGCGGTGGAACTTTGTGAACCTGACGCAACCGACCCTCTGGGGGGCGTGATGGACGTGAGCGGGCCCTTCGGCCTCGTTCAGGTGGTCAGTTTCGCGGGCCGTTTTCCTGCCGTCGTTGACGATGCGGTGCGCCTGTCCAACGCGGTCGTGAGGGCGGGCAGTCCACTTCGACTTGTTCCGTTCCCCCAGCTCATCGCGCTGAAGCTATACGCCGGCGGGCACAAATCCAAGGCCGACGTTGCCGAGTTGCTGGCGCGCAACCCGGATTGTGACTTGGATGAGGTTCGAAGGACTTGCGCCCGCTATAACCTTGCGGGACTCGACGAGCTGATTGAGGAATCCGGCATCTGACGGACGGACAGGAATGGCGCTGGGTTAAAGGATTTTTCTCGCCATAATCTCAATCGTTATCCAAATCTTAATCTCCCTTAAAGAATGGATTGCGATTACGAGTAAGATTACGATTAGGATCATGACAGCGATGTCAATCTGGAGGGCGAACGTCCTCGCGAGCCGCCGGACTGCGTGGCAGCCTTCTAATGTTTCCCTCCAAGACGCTAAGACGCAAAGTTAGGAAACTGAATGCTGGGCCAAAGAAGCCTGATCGCACAGACCGTGTTCCTTGGCGTCTTTGCGCCTTTGCGGGAGAAGACTCGGTCGTGTTGCTGTGAAACGGAATGAAGCGCGCTTTCCCTCTGACTTCATGTTCGTTTTGTCTGATGAGGAGCTTTCAAAATGGAGATCACAATTTGTGACCTCCAATGCGGATCGGATGATCGTGGAGACAGGAGCGATTAGGGTGAGAGATTAGGGAGATCGATTAAGGGCAAAGCGCCCCTCATCTTTCACCCTTATCTTTTCCCTTAATCTGCCACTTTTCTGACACACACCTATTCCCGTCGTCCTCAAAAACAAGGCTGTGGTTCGCCTCGTGGCGTGATCGTGGAGACAGGAGCGATTAGGGAGATCGATTAAGGGCGAGGCGCCCCCCATCTTTCACCATTATCTTTTCCCTTAATCTGTCACTTTCCTGACACACACCCGCTCCGGCGTCTTCAAAAACAACGCTGTGGTTCCCCTCGCGGCGTGATATGATGATTCCCAAGGATGCGGAAAGTGAGTGCGGGCTCAAAGCGGTAATGCGTTCAGCGCCTGGCAACCGGTCAGACGATGCGGGAGGAGTAACATGAGCGACAACGTGATACCAGTGGAACGGATCGAACGGGCCATCTATCTGATCCGGGGACAGAAGGTCATGCTGGACAGGGATCTCGCGGCCCTTTATGGGGTTGAGACGCGGGTCTTGAATCAGGCGGTAACCCGCAACCTTCGGCGTTTTCCGGTGGACTTCATGTTCGAGCTGACGCGCGAGGATATCACAAATTGTGACATCCTCCCGTGACCTCAAGTTTTCGAAGAGCGTGCGGGGTTTCACCGAGCAGGGCGTGGCGATGCTCTCGACCGTGCTTCGCAGCGACCGCGCGATCGACGTCAACATCGCGATCATGCGCACCTTCGTGAAGCTGCGGCAGATGCTGGACAGCCACGCCAAGCTTGCGAAAAAGCTGGCCGGGCTGGAGTCCAAATACGACGAGCAGTTCCGCGTGGTCTTCGAGGTTCTGAACGAACTCATGGCCGCGCCGGAACCGAAGCGCAAGCCGATCGGTTTCAGCGTCAAGGAGCGGCGGGCGAGATATTCGGCGAGGAAAACAGTATAGATGAAACCTATGGAACGGGGTTGATCGTGGAGACAGGAGCGATTAGGGAG
>CAYSXF010000674.1:0-3388 GCA_964434815.1 uncultured Lentisphaeraceae bacterium | reverse complement strand
CCTTGACCCAGCCGAGCCCCTCCACCGGATCGGGACAGATGACAAACTCCTTGAACGCGATCGCTTCCGGCGCGACTTTCGCAGCCACAGCCGACACGCCGTCCGCCAGCCGGATGCCGCCGAGATACTGGTAGAACCAGGCGGACACATCGCCGAACATGATGTGGTTGCGCGACGCGCCCTCGCCCCAGTCCTCCCAGAAGGTCGTAGCCCCGCGCCTAATCCACGTGCCGTATGAGGCCCCGTCCTCCTTCGTGGCCATCGCATAGGCCAGATCGCTGCGCCCCGCCTCGCTGAGCGAGCGGAAGATGTACTTCGAGCCTAGGATGCCGAAGTCCGGATAAGCCTTGTTCTGCCGCACGACCTCTGCCAGCTTCGCCTCGACCTTGGCCCTTTCGGCCGCAGGCACCAAGCCCTGATGCAAGGCACAGCTCTGCGCCGTCTGGCTGCCGATGGAGTAGACGCCGTCGCCCTGGTAGAGCTGCTTGTTGTACGCGTCGCGGATCGAAGCGGCCAATGCCGCATACTTCTTCGCATCCTCCGATTTGCCGAGCAGTTCTGCCGCCCGCGCCACGGTCTGAGCGTCCAAATAATAGTAGCCGGACGAGGTCACCTCGGCCGGCGTCTTGGTCTTCACCGGAATCCAGTCGCTCAGGCCGTGCGACACGAGCCCGTCCTTCGCCTTCGCGGTCATGTAGTCCACGTAATTGCGCATCGGCTCGTAGGCCTTCTTCAGTATGCGTACGTCGCCCTGATACACGTAGAGCATCCAGGGGATGATCACCAGCGCGCTGTCCCACGCGGGGCCGTTGCCCCAGGTGTAACCCCAGCCGCTCGTGGGCACGATGCCAGGCAAGTTTCCGTCAGGCCGCTGCTCGTCCATGAGATCGCCGATCCACTTCTCATAGGCGGCCGTGTTCTGGAAGTTGTACATCGCCTGCTCGGAGGCCAACTGCGCGTCGCCGGTCCACCCGTTCTTCTCGCGATGCGGGCAATCGGTCGGATAGCCGTTCACAAAGTTGCTGCGGTAGGACCACAGGATCGCCGTCTGCAACTTGTTCAGCAACTCGTTGCCGCAGGCGAACGAGCCCGCGTCCGCGAAGTCGGTGTGCACCACGCACGCGGCAACCGTGGCGGCTGTGGGCGCCGCCTTCAGCCCGCTGATTTCGGCATATTGGAAGCCGTCATAGGTGAAGCGCGGCTCATAGACCTGCTCGGCGCTGCCGTCGCACACGAAGCGGTCCGTCTGGAACCACCCGCCCGGCAGCACGCGGAATGAGGCCGGATAGCGGAAATGGGCGTCCGTCCCTTCCATGCTGAGGCTGCCGTCCGCCTTGACCTTCTCGCCGTACTTCACGGTGATCACATCGCCCGCCTTCTGCCCTTTGATTTTGAGCCTGATCCATCCCGCCGTGTTCTGGCCGAAATCCACCATCCACACGCCCGGCTTGACCTCGCGCACCGCTTTCGGCTTCAGCTCAAGCGCGACCACGCTGGGCGGCTGAGCCTCTGCCGTCAGCCTGCCTGCCGGAGCAGGCACGACCTCGGCCATGACCGCCGTCTTCGTCAGATCAGGCCCGCCAGGAGGCGTCTTTCCGATCACCTCGCCCTCGCGGATGCAGTCGAACCCGAGCGGGCTCGCGACTTGCCGCCACGTGGCGTCAGAACAGACCGTCTCCTTCGTGCCGTCCGCATAAACGATTTCCAGTTGCGCGATCATGCGCGGGAAGTCGCGCCACGGCGCGTTGTCGAAGTTCCACACCGCCACGCTGCGCACGTCATACCAGCCATGGCCCAGCAGCACGCTCAGGCGGTTCGCGCCCGTCTTCAACTGGCCCGTCAAGTCGTAGGTGGAATAGAGCACCCGCTTGTCGAACTTGGTGGGCGCGGGGTCGAGCACCTTGCGCCCGATCTTCGCGCCGTTCAGGCTCGCCTCGTAGAAGCCGACGCCCGTGATGTGCAGGGTTGCCTCGCGCACCGCCTTGGCCACGGCAAAGCTCTTTTCGAACGCCGGCGAAGCCGTCTCCATCTGCCGCTCGATCTTGCCCCACGGCTGACAATCCACATCGCCTGCCACGGCAGCCGTTTTCCAGCCGTCGGCCGCGAACCCGTCGACCGTCGCATTCCAGCCTTTCGCCGCTTTGTCGGACGTCGTCCAGCCCGCATCAGTCGGAACAGCCGCACCGTCGGCGAACTTCAGCACCGCCAGCAGGCCGGTCGGACCGGGCTTGCCGTTCGTCACCGTCACCGCGATCAGGTTACGTCCGGGCTTGATGAACTTGGCGACATCTACAAAACGCATCCAGCGCCACTCGTTGATATGCCCCCACGTCTTCGTCGCGAGCTGGCCGTTGATGAACACTTCGTACTCGTCATCCGCAGTCAGCGCCAGCAGCACAGGCGCATCCTGCGCGCCCTTCGGCGCATCGAACGCCTTGCGGAAATAGCGCTTGCCCGCCGCAGCTTGACCGAGGCTCGCCGCGTCGCCTGTCCAGATCCACTTCGCACCCGCGAGGTCGCACTCGGGCCGCGTCGCCGCGTTCGCGCCGATCCACTTCGCCTGCCAGTCTTCCGGCCGCACGACGCCCATGACCCAGGCGGAAACAACGCTCCACGCCGACGGAGCCTCGCCCGCATTGTCCCACGCGCGCACCTTCCAGTAGCATCGCTGGGAACTCTTGAGCGTCGCGCCTTTGTAGACCACATTGACGGATTGCTCGGAGGCCACGCGCCCGCTGTCCCACAGGTCGCCCTCGTTGTTGCGAAGCTTCTCCGCGCTGGTTGCGACCAGCACCTGATAGGCGGCCTGACGCAGGTTTCTGGCGGAGGCAGATGCGGCTGTCAGCTTCCAGCTCAGACGCGGCGCTGCGCAATCGATGCCAACAGGCGCGTTGCGATATTCAACCGTGAGAGCGCCCGGTGCGCTCAGCGCCGCTCTCCGGCTCTGCGGGCCCTGCGCACACCCCAACACCGCCAGCAGACAGCACGCCATCGCGAATCGTTTCATCCTCAAGCCTCCCCAATAATTCCGTTACAGTTTTGACTTACTGTACCTGACCCTCTGCGCACCTTCAACCCCAATTATTATTAAGCAACTCGCCAATTGGCTCGAATTCAGCTTGATTTACCAATAAGAATATGAAAAAGTCCGCACACAGTAACCGAACGTAAAGGACGAGCGGATGAAACGTTTTTTCAGAACAAAATCGCGTGACCACATGCTCTCTGATCTGGCATCCGGGCATCAGCTCAAACGGGTGCTGGGGCCGGTGCACCTGACGCTGCTCGGGATCGGCTGCGTGATCGGCGCCGGCATCTTCGTGCTGACCGGCCAGGCGGCGGCCAGCTACGCGGGCCCGGCGATCTCGCTGTCGTTCGTGATTTCCGG